>JBBRUO010000757.1:0-1456 GCA_038247725.1 Gemmatales bacterium | reverse complement strand
TAGTGAAGTCAGATCGTTTGCGCGATGCCCAGCACGCGGCAGGTCTCCTCGTAACTCGTCTCCAGCGGCAGTTCGACCCGCAGCGTTTCGGACAGCCAGATCGGGAGTGTCGGCAGCGGTTGGCCGACGGTCATCGGGTGAAACCAGGCGTCCCACCGCGGTCCCCCCTTCGGCGGCTTGCGGCTGCGGAGGGTGACGGCGTACATGTCGGGGGGCGTCGGGGCGAGTTGCGGGTCGGAACTGCCGATCAAATCCAGCACCTCGGCGTACAGGTTCGCCTGCCGCACGCCCACCAAGTCCACCAGCGACACGCACACCCCGCGAGTCAGCAGCGAACCCACCTTGCCGGCGAACAGTTCGCGCCGCTCCGGCCGGTCCTTGTTCGACGGGCTGACGATCTCGATGGCCGCCACCAGCGTGCGGCCCCGCTCGGTGTCGTAGATGCGGACCTCGTACTCGTCCTGGTCGGTCAGGTCGGCCTCGGCGGTGAACGTCGGGGCGGTGGCGGTCAAGGTCGCGGTTCCGCCGCCGGAGCCGAGTGCGGCGTCCGGGTCGCGGGAATCCAGATCGTACGCGCCGACATCCACTTCAAAGGACGAACCGAGATGCACCTGCGGCGCGGCCCGGAAACCCGTCGGCAGGATGGTCGTCAACTGGCGGACGATCTCCCCCGGCCATTGGCCGTGGACTTCGTCCCACGAGTGGGTGTCGTTCACCGGCGAGCGGAAGTGATCGCGGAGCGGCATGGAAGGTTCTCCTTGTTCCGGCGATTGTACCTCCCTCACTTCCCCGTAGCGATGATCCCCTCGGTCGGGCTGCTGGCGGTGGCGTACAGCTTCTTCGGGATGCGGCCTCCCAAATAGGCCAGGCGGCCGGCGTCTGTGGCGTATCGCATCGCCCACGCCATCCGCACCGGGTCTTTCGCGCTGGCGATGGCCGTGTTCAGCAGCACGCCGTCGCAGCCGAGTTCCATCGCCGCGCTCACGTCCGACGCGGTGCCGACGCCGGCGTCCACGATCACCGGGTAGGTCGGATCGTTCTCCTTCAGGTATTCCAGGCAGATGCGGATGTTGTTCGGGTTCAGGATGCCCTGCCCGGACCCGATGGGGCTGCCGGCCGGCATCACACTCGCCGCGCCCGCGTCCTTCAGCCGCTTCGCCAGCACCGGGTCGTCGGACGTGTACACCAGCACGCAGAACCCTTCCTTCACCAGCGTTTCCGTGGCTTTCAGCGTGTCCACCGGGTCGGGCAACAGGGTCCGCTTGTCGGCCAGGCACTCCAGCTTCACCCAGTTCGCGCCGGGGTTCTCGTACCCCTTCAGCAACTCGCGGGCGAGCCGGGCGTGGCGGATCGCGTCCTCGGCGCTGAAGCACCCGGCCGTGTTCGGCAGCACCGTGATGCGGCTGAGGTCGAGGTGGTCGAGGATGTTCTTGCCGTCGGGCGTGATGAGCCGTTC
>JBBRUO010000756.1:0-1481 GCA_038247725.1 Gemmatales bacterium | reverse complement strand
TCGATCACGACCACGAGCGGGGCCGTCGGGAGAGGCAGTTGTGGCCCCAATCCGAATAGGAAGTCGCAGTACCCGGTGAGTTTGGCGGCTTCGTCCGCGACGAACTCGTTTCCCGAGTACATGTTGATGCGATCCTCGTACCGCGCCCAGATGTCACTCAGGATGGGGGCGATCAGCAGTTCCGATTTGGCCTTCTCGCCGGCGTTGCCGACGGCCATCTTGGCGTACCGCGGGGCGATGGCCTGATAGGCCGCCGACGGGGCGACCGGTGGGGCCGCGCCGAACAGGTCCGCCGTCGTTTGTGTCAGGCCGAAGTGGGACACCACGTCGGGGTACTTGAAATCGCCGAATGCCATGCGTGTTCCTCCGGGGAAAGTCTGATTACGCGGACGCCACCGCCAACAGGGATTCGATCATGGCCACGAGCCGGCCGACGAGTCGGTCCACCGGTTCGAGCGTGAACTCGGAGTAGTCGTAAGTCAGGGTCGCCCCGTCGAGCCGCAGCAACCGCCAGACGGTGCCGGTCGTCACCACGCCGTACACCGGTCCGTCGGGTTTGCCCGCGCTCCGGTTGAACCGCTGGATGCCGACCATGCTGGCGATGCACTGACCGAACCCGTTCTCGATGAGGTCGCGCTTGGCTTCGATGACGACCAGCAGAGGCGCGGCGACGCGCGGCATTTGCGGCCCCCTGCCCATCAAGAAATCGCACACGCCAACCAACTTCGCCGCGCGGTCGGCCACCAACTCGGCCCCGGAATGCAGGGTGATTCGTCCGCCGAACCGGGACCACACGTCCACCAGAATCGGGGCGATGAGCAGCTCGGATCGCGCCTTCTCGGTAGCGTTGCCGGACCCGGCGAGCGCGGCGCACTGCCCGAACACGGTGCCGAACGCCGCTTCGAGGGGGACCGCCTTCGCATGGGGCAGCAAGTCCGCCGTCGTATCGGTCAGTCCGAACTCGGTCAGCACTTCCGGGTATCCGAAGTCGCCGAACGCCATGTGTTTCCTCCACGGTTGCGGTCATTCTACCCGACCGTCACCCACTTCTCCGCCCGGTGGCTGGCCAGGATCGCCTCGCACAACTGCACCTCCCGGTGGCCGTCGGCGAAGGTGGCGTAGAGCGGCGCGGAGGTGTCGCCGAGAATCGCCGCGTACACGGCTTTGTAAAGCTGCTTGAAGGTGTCGGGGAAGCCTTCGGCGTGGCCGCCGGGGTAGTCGCTGAACCGGCGCGCCTCGGCCGACAGCAGCGCCGGGTCGCGGCTGACTGCCTCGTTCGCGCGGCCCCGATTGCCGACGTGAAGGGTGTTCGGCTCCTCGCTGTCCCAGGCGAACGCGGCTTTGCTGCCGGCCACGTCGAACCGCAACTGGTTCTTTCGCCCGGCCGTCACCTGCGACACCGTGAGCGTGCCCCGCGCGCCGCCCCGGAAGCGGATCAGCACCGACCCGCAATCCTCCGTGTCGATGTTCACCGGCACGGT
>JBBRUO010000755.1:0-1741 GCA_038247725.1 Gemmatales bacterium | reverse complement strand
CCTCCGCCCGCACACCGGGTACGGCGTCGGTTGAAAGGCCGCCCTCGTCGGCGTCGCGGTCTCGCATACTGTGGGTGAATCTCCTCTCCGCCTTCACCCACTTCCACCAGGATAAACCCCGTGGCACACCGACTATTGCCGATCCTCTGCGCCGCGTTCCTCGTACCCACGGCGCGGGCCGCCGACCCGGCCCCGAAGTTCTCCGTCGAGCGGATCAAGGCCGCCGTGGAGTACCTGTCGAGCGACCGGTTGCAAGGGCGTGGCCCCGGCACCCGCGGCGAAGAACTGACCACCGAGTACCTCGCGGACGAACTGAAGAAGGCGGGCGTCGCCCCGGCCGGCGAGCGCGGCAGTTACTTCCAGCGGGTGCCGCTGTTGACGGTCTCCACCAGCCCGAAATCGACGCTGAAGATCGTCAAAGGTGACACCACGGTGGACATCCCGTGCGAGGAGGGGTTCTCCGGCACCAGCCACACGCAAACGGAGTTGGAGCAATTCGACGCCGAGGCCGTATTCGTCGGTCACGGCATCACCGCCCCGGAGTTCGGCTGGGACGACTACAAGGACACCGACGTGACGGGCAAGGTCGTCGTGCTGTTCACCAACGAGCCGCCGTCGGACGACCCGAAGTTCTTCGGCGGCACCGCGTTGACGTACTACGGCCGGTGGACGTTCAAGTTTGAGGAAGCCGCTCGGCGGGGTGCGAAGGCGTGCTTCATCATCCACACCGACGAGACGGCCGGCTACCCGTACTCGGTGGTCAAGCCGCTCGACGGGGCGCAATTGAAGCGCGACCCGTCGAAGCCCGCACTGGCGTTCGCCGGCTGGCTGTCCCGCAAGGCCGGCGGGCAACTGCTGGCGAAGGTCGGGAAGACCGTGGACGAGGCGATGAAGGAAACCGATACGAAGGGGTTCAAGCCGTACTCGCTGGGCGTCAACCTGAAGGGGAACATCCCCACCGAAGTCCGGCGGATCGACAGCAAGAACGTGGTCGGCATCGTCGAAGGCAGCGACCCGAAACTGAAGTCGGAAGTCGTCGTCTTCACCGCTCACTGGGATCACCTGGGCGTCGGCCGCGCCCCGCTCGGCGACAACATTTACAACGGCGCGGCGGACAACGCGACCGGTTGTGGGCTGCTGCTGGAACTGGCCCGCGCGTGGGCGGCGCAGCCGGTGAAGCCGAAGCGGTCGGCCCTGTTCCTGGCCGTGACCGCCGAGGAGAAGGGGTTGCTCGGCTCGAAGTACTACACGCAAGCCCCGCTCGTCCCGCTCGGGAAAACGGCCCTGAACCTGAACTTCGACATGATCCTGCCGCTCGGTGTCATGGAATCGATCGTGGTCAATGGGGCGGAGCGGACGACGGCGTATCCGATGGTCCAGGCGGCGGCGAAGGAGAACCACTTGGAGATCGAACCCGATCAGCGGGCGCACCTCGGCGTGTATTACCGGTCGGACCACTTCAGCATGGCCCGCGCGGGGGTGCCGGCGTTCTCGGTGTCGGCCGGGTCGAAGCTGAAGGGCAAGCCGGCCGACTTCGCCAAGAAGGCGTACCAGGAGTTCAACGAGAAGGCGTATCACGCGCCGTCGGACGAGATGCGGGCCGACTGGGACTTCGCCGGGTTCGCGGTGCTGGGCCAGTTCGCCCTGGATGTCGCCCGCGATGCCGCGAACGCCGAGAAACTGCCGACGTGGAACCCCGACGACGAGTTCCTGCCGGCTCGCATCAAGAGCGGGGTGAAGT
>JBBRUO010000754.1:0-1749 GCA_038247725.1 Gemmatales bacterium | reverse complement strand
GAAGCACAGGTCGTCCGCGTGTTCGGCCAGCTTCGGGAACAGGTCCGAAATCATCTTGCCGGACTTCCCGCGCGGCTTGAACGGCCACAGCGGTTTGGTCAGGTTGCCGTTCTCCCCCTGGAAGGTGATGAGCTTGTCGCCGGGCATCGGCTGGCCGTCCCGCTTCGCCAGTTCTGGTTTGTAGTCGAAGGTGTCGAGGTGGCTGACCGCGCCGGAGCAGAAGATGGTCAGCACCCGCTTGGCCTTCGCCGGGAAGTGCGGCTTCCGCGGCGCGAGCGGGGCGTCCGACCGGATGTCGGGAACGAGTTGCGACTTCTCGGCGGCGTCGGCGAGCAGCGCCGCGAGCGCGATCCCGGCAAGGCCGCTGCCGGCGTCACCGAGGAAGTTGCGGCGGTCGAGGAGGGACGAACGCATGGGAGAGCCTCCAGGGGTTGTATTTCAACGCGAGCGCCAAGCGGGGTGACGCATCACGATTTCGTAGGCCACCAGCGGAACGAGCCAACTACTCCACGCCGCGACGATATAGGCGGCTTCCGGGTTGGACACCCCGATTAGCCCGGCGGCTCCCGAGATCAACCGGAGCGTCACAGCCGAGCAGATGAGGAGGTACGACCGAATCATCCACCGGCGATGCCGGCCGAAATCGCGGCGGCGAGACTGCCGCCGAGGGTGGCGAGGAACGTGCCTCGGCCGTCGCCCCGCAAAGGGCGAAGAAACTCACCCCCGCCGCCCACCCGCCGAAGGCGTGCCGGGCCATCACTGCGGCGCTCGGCAGCACCACCCCCAGCACCGCAATCGCTTGCACTCGGCCCCGCATACGGTGCAGCCCGCGCCGCCAGTGGGAGACCTGATTCAGCAGGAACAGCCCGTTGAGTAGAACGACCGGGCTGACCGCAATGTGGACATAGAACGCCACTCGATACAGTCCGGCGAACGTCGCCTCGCGGCCCTGCAGAAATAGCGAATCGAAGTCCGGCGGGAAGTAGTCGGGGTAGTTCGCCAGGATCGTGACCAGCACCCGAAGGACCAGCGCGACCGCGAGCCAGCGGAGTACCGAAGTCAGGAATCTGGCCCTCACGGCGACTCTCACTCCAGGCCGACGGACTCGCCGCCGGCGATGGTGATCGCGGCAGCCAGTGCCCCCGCCTCCATGGACGCACGCACGAACCGAATCGAGCCGTCGGCAAACGCCGCGTTCATCCCGTTGGCGTGCCCGCCGAACGGTCGCCCTTCGCCGTGCCAGGGCGTGTCGGCCGGGTCGAACCCGCGCAGGGTCGAACTACCGCCGCGCGCCCACGGACCGAGTCCGGGTCGTGTTTCCGTCAGGGCAATTGTGTTCGCGGTGCCGTCGGAGATCATCGCCAGGGTCGTCAGGCGGTCGTACCCCATGAAGCCGTTGCCGTTCGCGCCCGCCGGTTGTTCCGCAGTACCATAGCCGAGGCCGGCTAGCGCGATGTAGTTGGTAAGTGCTTCGCTCGCGGTCGGTTGATTCCTCTCTGGGCAACGAAACAATCGGATCGAGGTCTTGGCAGCCGACAAGTTCTCAACGTACCCCTTCTCCAGATCGAACTGCCGGAACCGGTTCTCCTCTTCCAGATACGGCAACAGTGGGACCATCCAACTGAGCCGCTCGCTGGGAACCGCGCCTGGGCCCACGCATCCCGTCGGGAACGGCCCAACCGAATACCCGTCCGACATGGTTGCGACGCGCGGCTGCGCCTCCTCGTAACTGTGCATCGCGAGCATCAG
>JBBRUO010000753.1:0-1888 GCA_038247725.1 Gemmatales bacterium | reverse complement strand
GGCGGCAAGACAGCGATGCGGGTGCCGGCCGTGGAGAAGCGGTACTGCCTGAGCATTTGCAGCGGCGACTTCAACGAGTGGATTGGCAAGAACGTGAGCGTCGATCTGGACCGTAGTTACATGTGGACCGGCGAGTACGAGATGTCCGAGTTCGATCTCGGCAACACCTTCAACTACGCAGAGATGGCGTACCTCATCGCGCCGCGTCCGTTCATGGTCGAGCGCGGCCACGACGACGGTGTTGGCACGGACGAAATGGTCGCGTGGGAGTATTCGAAGGTGCGGTATCTGTACGCCAACAAGTTGAAGCTGCCCGACCGCACGGCCATCGACTTCCAACCCGGCGGGCACGAGATCTTCCTGAAGGGGACGCTGGACTTCATCGAGAAGCACGTCGGGAAGGCGCGGAAATGAAGCCGTCGCCGGGGGCCTGGTTCGCAGGCCCTCGGCGACGGCGGCCCTGGCTCACCACGTCCAGTTGAGCGAGAACGTGATGCCCTGAGCGAAGAAGTCGGTCTCGCGGAGTTGCAGGGCCGGCCGCGGGGTGCCACGCAACTGTGCGACTGGCGGGTTCACCGGGAAGTTGGGCACCCGTGTCACGTCCACCAGCGGGTCGATGATGTTCCCGGGCCGCAGCACCCGGTTCAGGTACTGGAACCCGTACCCGACCCCGAACCGCAGCCGCGGGGTGATGTACATGCCGAGGGTCAGGCCGACCTCCGGGGAGACGCCGAACCGCGGGCGGGTGAAGGTGCCGGCGTTCGCCCCGTCGATGGCGAGCAGGCCACTCCGCTCGGTCAGCAGGCCGCCGGTGTCGGTGATGATCCGTTGCGACCCGGTGATAGTGGCCGACTGGTAAATGGTGCCGAGGCCGACGGTCGCCCGCCCGTTCACGAACCACCGCCCGCGGCGAAGTTCGCCGGCCAGGCCGAGGTTGACGCCGTAGAAGTTGTTCACCGTCTCGAACTTGTCCTCGATCAGGCCAGCAGCGGCGAACGGGGCCCCCACCAGGAGGTTCGAGTTCGGTGTGCGGACGAACTGCTCGGCGATGGTGATGTCTTCCGACAGGTTGGCGAACTTGAACCCGACCAGGGCGTCCAAGCGGGAACACGGGCCGCAGAACAGGCCGCGACGGAAGTTCACGTCGGCCCCCCACAGGCTGGTGCCGGAGGTGACGCTCACCGCCCCCGTCGCCAGCCCCGGCGCGGCCACCAGTTCGGAGAACTGCTGCCCGGTGTTGGCGTTCACGAACGGCCGCGCGAGCAGCGGGTTCTGGTCGGTGTCGGAGAGGAACGAGGAGCCGTTGCGGCCGAGGAACCAGATGTTCCCCTCCACCCCCCAGCGGTTCCCGGGCAGGTAGTACAAGGCCCCGAACCGCGCCCCGCTGTGCATGGTGTTGTTCAGCACCTGCCCCGGCCCGCCGAACAGGGTGCGGGTGTCGCCCTGCCCAAGAATGCCGTTGAATTGCGGGCTGCTGGTGGTCACCAGGTCCGGCGCGCCGCCGGCGCGGACGAACCACAAGAGGTATTCGCCCGTCACCTGGAGTCGGCCCTGCCCGCGACCGACGGTGCTGACGAGGGCTTGCCTGGCGCGAGGGAGACCACCGAATCCGAACACGCCGCCGCCGGCCCCGCCGAGGTACGGATCGTCCATGATCGGGCCGGCCGAAAACCCGTCGGCGGACAGCGCCGGTTCGCCCGGCGACACCGGGATCACGGTCCCGCCGACTCCCGTCGGATCGTAACCGGGGATCACGGCCGGCGGCCCGCCCACAACCCCTTGGTAAAGCGGTTGCCCGGTGTACGGCCCGACCGGCTGACCGTACGGCACCGGTTGCGCGTAGGGCACCGGCTGCGGGCCGTACGGCTGCGGGTACGTCGGCGGGCCG
>JBBRUO010000752.1:0-1917 GCA_038247725.1 Gemmatales bacterium | reverse complement strand
CCTGTTCGCGGTGAAGATCGGTCTGGCCGCCCTGCCAGAAGGGGTGAATTGGGGGAAGATGGCGGCCGCCGCCGTGTTGGGCGGAATCGGCTTCACCATGTCCATCTTCGTCGCCGGGCTGGCGTTCGAGGGGCACCCCGAGTTGCTCATCGAGGCGAAGGAGGGCGTCTTGCTGGGGTCGCTCGTCAGCGCGCTGGTGGGCGGCGGACTACTGTGGGTCAGCCTGCCGAAGGCGTCGCAACTCGACAAACCGGACTGACGCCGCCGACGTGCCGTCGGTGTTGCTCGGCAAGGCGAATGCGGTGGTCCGTCAGTTGCCAAGGAAGCCCTGACCGCCGCCACGCGCGGTGGCGACAAGGACTGCCCGGACTGCCTCCCCCCTCCTTTTGAAGACGGCACTGGCCGGCGGGTGGGTGACGGGGGTATGATCGCTCTCATGCCGCGTGCCGACGCGCATTCCCGCCCCCGCCCGCTCCGGGCACCTCTCTGGTCCGAGGAGACCCATGCTGACACGACTCCTGCCCGCCCTCGCCGTCGCGCTGCTTCCGGCCGTCGCGGCCGCTCAGCCCGCGCCGCCGAAAGGGTTCACCGCCATCTTCAACGGCAAAGACCTGACCGGCTGGCACGGGTGGGCCATCCACGCCAAAGGTGGCTCCCCCGCCGACGTGGCGAAGCTGTCGATCGAGGCCCGCGAGAAGGCCATCGCCGGCTGGACCGACGACGCCAAGAAACACTGGTCCGTGAAGGACGGCGAACTGATCAACGACGGCAACGGCGCGTACCTGGCCACCGAGAAGGAGTACGGCGACTACGAGTTGCTCATCGACTACCAGACGGTGGCGAAGGCCGACAGCGGCATCTACTTGAAGAACACCCCGCAGGTGCAAATCTGGGACTCCACCGACAAGGCCAAGTTCGGCATCGGCGCGGATAAGGGGAGCGGCGGGCTGTGGAACAACTCCGCCGGGGCCGCCGGGAAAGACCCGCTGGTGAAGGCCGACAAGCCGTTCGGCGAGTGGAACCGGTTCCGCATCCGGCAAGTCGGGGCGCGGACCACCATCCACCTGAACGGCAAACTGGTCGTCGATCACGCCCTCATGGAGAACTACTGGGACCGCAAGGCCCCGCTGCCGAAGACCGGCAAGATCATCCTCCAGACGCACGGCGGCGAGATCCGCTGGCAGAACATCTTCGTCCGCGAGATCCCCGCCCAGGAAGCGAACGACATCCTCGCCAAGCACGTCGGCACCGGCTTCGAACCGATCTTCAACGGTCAGGACTTCGACGGCTGGCAGGGCGCGACCAAGAACTACGAGGTGATCGACGGCGCGGTCCGCTGTCAGAAGGGGAAAGGCGGGGTGCTGTACACCAAGGCCGAGTACGCCGACTTCCAGGTCGCCCTGGAATTCAAGCTGCCCAAGAACGGGAACAACGGGCTGGCCATCCGCTACCCCGGCGGCACCGGCGACGGGGCGTACATCGGCATGACCGAACTGCAAGTGTTGGACGACGACTACAAGGGGATCGTGCCGTCGCAGGCGCACGGGTCGGCATACAAGATGGCGGCGGCGGCCCGCGGCTATCAGCGGCCCATCGGCGAGTGGAACCATCAGGTGGTGACGGTGAAAGGCTCGACCATCAAGGTGGAACTCAACGGCCATCTCATTCTGGACGCCGACTTGAGCAAAGTGACCGATGCGAAGACGGTGAAGGAACACCCCGGCAAGGACCGCACCACCGGGTTCTTCGGCTTCTGCGGGCACAACGACCCGGTCGAGTTCCGCGCCATCAAGATCAAGACCCTCAAGTAACCCACCGATTTTCGTAGGTCGGGTCGAGTCTTCGAGGCCCGACAGTACTGGTTTTCGTTGGTCGGGTCGAGTCTTCGAGGCCCGACAGTACCTGGTTTTCGTAGGT
>JBBRUO010000751.1:0-1989 GCA_038247725.1 Gemmatales bacterium | reverse complement strand
GGCTTTTCTGTTTTTCCGCCCAGATTTTTCGCCTGTCGTATTCTCCATGCGTTACAAATGCGTCCAAACCTCTTGGATGAAGTGCGGCGTCCTCGGCCAGCCGGCGATGCTCAGCGTGTGGACAAAGCCCGAGGACCGGTGAGGGGCCGTCAGGCGATCGGGCTGTACCCGTACCGCTCGATCAGTTTGGCGGCGATCTCTTCCTGCTTCACCGCCGGCCACGCCCTGCACGGCTCGAACAGGTTGTCGATAATCGCCTTCAGCGTCCGGCTCGACTTGTCGTTGCCGCCGTGGGACGAGTGCCCCTTGTCGGCGATGCCCATCACCCCGGCGACCTCCTTCCGCTTGGTCGGTTGCGCCTTGTAATCGTAGGAGACGGCCAACTCCGGGCGGAGCGAGACCGGCGGCTTCCGCGGCGGGTTAATTTGGGTGCGGAACGTCAGCCGCTCGCCCTCCCTCCACTCCAGGTAGTGCGGGAACACGTCGCTGAGGGTGGCGTTGAGCACCTTGCGGTCGGCGGCGTCCCACTTGATGGACGAATCTTCCTCGGCCAAGCTGATGACGACGTAGGAGTACAGCGCGGTGAAGGAGTCGTCGGAATACGCCTCGGCCGTGCCCGACGCCTGGGCGAGTTTGAACTCCTCGACCTTCTTCTTGATGTCGGCGATGCGCAACGGCATGACGACCCCCCCTTGGCAAGGCCCGGCGTGCGGCCGACGCGAACGCGAGACCGACACTCTGTTACCATCGAGTGCCGGTCGTTCTTTCACCCCGGATCGGGCGGAAAGTTTATTCGGCTGAGCTGGTTCGACGGGAGGGCCAAGCGACCGACCAGTCATCCTCGCGCAATTTTCACAAAAATCCTGTGGCAATTCGTCGGACACAACAGTAGTGTTAATTTTCCTTACCCAGTCCCCTACCCCGTGCCAGCACTTCATCCCGCCCCACGCGAAATTTCCAAGCGGGGGGATAACTCAGGAGACTGTAAATGACTTCCCTCCGTTTGTTGGCGGTTCTGGTCGGAGTGGTCGGGTCGGCTGGTCTCGCTTCTGCTGATGTGATCGTCCAAGGCTACGTCGGCTACTCAGGCTCGTGGTCGCAGTACAACACCCTAGCCGACGCCCAGGCCCAGAGCGCGGTCGGCCCGGGGGGGGTCATCGCGCCCGGCAACTTGTCGATCAATGCATTCCAGGGGATCACCTCAGGACCCGCGATGGGGCCGGACCTCGCGTTGGTCGTCTCTCAAGCAGGCAGTCCACTCAGCGGCTTCATCCAGTACGAGAACACCACCGATCCGAACAGTGGGATCACCGGTGCTTTCCTCAACCCCGAGTTGACGGCGTTCGGGCTGACGATAACGGGGGGCGCGAGTACGCCGAGTGGCAACGGGAACGATCAACGGTTCGAAACCGGGACTACGCCAGCGAGCAACGGAACCTTCCGGTCGTTCACCTTGAACGCGATCTTCACCGGCATCTCGGGCAACGGCACATATCCCAACGGTTCGAACACCCTCGCCACGGGGGGTGGTTTTACCGGTGTGTCAGGTTCGATCAGTGGGATCTTCGAGAACTCCTCGAGCGGCGCTTTTTATGCGTTCAACCTGAACCTGTCGCCAGCCACCAACCCGCCGGCGTTGCCAGAGGGTGCGATCCCGTTCGCGTCCAACCTGGTCATTCCGGAGCCGGCCACGCTGGTCGCCGTCGGCGTGTTCTCGTTCGGCGCACTGGCCCTGCGCCGGCGGAAGTGGTCGAAGACGGTCACGCCCGCGGTCGCCGCGTAAAAGGCACGACGGATCGATAGTGGCATGGAAAAACCGTCGGCGGGGGTTTCACCCCGCCGACGGTTTCGTTTTACCGACCGATCACTCACTTCTTCTCGCCGGCCAGTTTCTTCTCGACGAGTTCGGTCACCTGCTTCTTCTGCTCCTCGTCGGCCGCCTCGACGGCCAGTTTGCCGGCGGCGACGGCGGCGTCCTTCTTGTCGGCC
>JBBRUO010000750.1:0-2006 GCA_038247725.1 Gemmatales bacterium | reverse complement strand
TGACGGGCAGTCCTTCGTTTGGAGCGAGGACGGGCTATTCGTCACCACGCTCTTCAAGGGAAGGCGGCTGAACCCGAAGGGCTGGGGCGCGAAAGAGGAGTTCGGGGCCGACTGGACCGACGTGAGCATGTACGAAGAGTGCTTCGGAGGGATGGTCTGCCGACAAGACGACGGCAAGGTCCGCTACCTGTTCGGCCGCTGTGCCTGTCATGTCGTGCGGGTCGAAGGGCTGGAAGCCGTGAAACGGTTCGATGCCGGCACGGTGGAGTTGAAGGGGCCGACTGCGACCGGCAAGCCGGCACCCAAACCCAACGCCCCCGATCGGGTACTCCGAGTGCCGGACGCGACCGGGCGGCATCCGCCCTTCAAGGTCGATGGTGACGCGACTGAGTGGAACGGCATCCCGCGCCGCGAAATCAAGGTGGGCGACGAAATCGTGGCGAAAGTGGCGCTGGCCTATACCCGGACTCACCTCTGGCTCCTGGCCGAGGTCGAAGACCCGTCCGCGTGGAAGAACGCCGGGGCCGATCCGAAACTCGCGTTCAAGACGGGGGACGCCATCGAACTGTGCCTGGGTTCCGACCGCGACGCACGGGGGTTGGGCCACCTGTCGCACGTCCCGAAGGGTGAACACCCGGCTCCCCGGCCCGACCGCACGGCCCCAGAGTTGGGCGACATCCGCGTGCTGATCGTGCCGAGCGTGAAGGGCAAGGGGCCGACGGCCATCGCCTACCGACCCGTGAAGCCGGAAGCGAAACCGGAGGAGTCCATGAAGTTCGAATCGCCGGGGAAGTCGCGCACGTTCGCGTCGGTCTCGCCGATCCCCGATGTCCAAGTGGCGGTCAAGGAAACGAAAACGGGTTACGTCTTCGAGGTTCGACTAAATTGCGACCGGATCGACCTGAAGGACGCCGCGAGTGGCTTGCGGCTGCGGGGCGACATCGGCGTGCTGTGGGGCAACGAGGCCGGGCTATTGACAGAGCGACGAGCCTACCTCTTCAACCGGGGGCCGGCGGCGAGCGTGGTGAGTGATACTCCCACCGAAGCCGAGTTGCACCCCGCCGAGTGGGGGATTTGGGTGCTGGAGTAGGGAGTAGCGGGAGAGGACGGGCAGGCAGGGACCTGGACGCGACAAGTTGCCTGTGCGGGTTTAAGACCCGGAGGGCTTTGCGGATCGAACTTGTCGCGAACCCGTGAAGCCAATTGCTAATTCCACGCCGGATCACGTCATTAGTACGCATGGATGGGACGCACACAACCACCGAGAGGGTACAGCACATGAAAGCATCCATCGCATTGGTCGTCTTCCTTCTTCATGCATCGCTCGGAGCCGCAGCCGAGTTATTCGTTGCTCCCGTGCCACTCGGTGCCGACACCAATCCCGGCACACGCGAGAAGCCGAAGGCGGATGTGCAGCAAGTCATCTGGAGCCTCAAGCCCGGCGACACGCTCACGCTATTGCCGGGCACCTATACGCAACCCCTCTCCTTTGCGAAGTCAGGCACAGCGGAGGCACCCATCACGGTGCGCGGCGATGCGAGCGGCGAGGTCATTCTCGATGGCGCGGCGCGGCCCGCCGCTGGCCCGGAGTTCTCCATGATTGCTGTCTCCGCGAACTTCATCACCATCGAGAAGTTGGAAATTCGGCGCTCGCCCGGCTGGGCATCAGCGTGTGGGGCAAGACCAACGCGATTCTGCGACGCAACAAAATCACCGGTTGCTCGCAAGGTGGCATTACCGCAAGCTTCACTGACCTGACCACGCTGCATGACGTGCTCATCGAGGGCAACACGCTGAGCGATAACTGCCGCGCAAATGCCGATCACAAAACCCTCGGCGGCTGGCCCGCATCGCTGAGCGTCGGCGGCACGCGCTGCACGGTGCGTGGGAATCTCGTCGAGCGCGGCCACGGCGAGGGCATCGCGGTGGGCGGCGACCAAATCACCATCGAGAGCAACGTGGTGCGCGACCATTTCTCCGCAGCCATCTACCTCGACAACGCGACC
>JBBRUO010000749.1:0-2029 GCA_038247725.1 Gemmatales bacterium | reverse complement strand
GCCCGGCGGTTGAAGAAGCCGATCGTCATTCACTGCCGGGACGCCGACGCCGACGTGGTGCGGGTGTTGCGGGCCGACTTCGCCGCCCACGGCCCGACCCCGGCAGTGACGCACTCCTTCTGTGGCGACGCGGCCACCGCCGCCGCCTGTGTCGAGATGGGCCTCCACTTCTCCTTCTCCGGCATGTTGACATTCAAGGCCAACCACGGGTTGCGGGCGGTGGCGAAGGACATTCCGCTCGACCGACTGCTGGTGGAAACCGACTGCCCGTACCTCGCGCCGCAGGCGGTGCGGGGGAAGCGGAACGAGCCGGCGTTCACCGCGCACACCGCCGCCACGCTCGCGCTAGTGAAGGGCGTGACTATAGACGAACTCGCCGCGATCACGACCCGGAACGCCGAGGCGCTGTTCGGCATTTGACCGGTCGCCGGGGATACGCCACTCTGGTACAAAACCCGGCATCGACCGCTCTCCCCCGGTGTCCCCATGCAACTCGGCTTCGTCTCGGCCATCGTCGGCGATTTGTCGTTGGAAGAAGTGTTCGCGCTGGCGGCGGACGAGGAGTTCGACTGCGTCGAACTGATGTGCTGGCCGCCGGGCAAGGCCGACCGCAAGTACGCCGGCATCACGCACCTGGACGTGACCGCGTTCACCGACGACCAGGCCGCGCACGTCCGCGATTTGGTCCGCATCCACGGCGTCCAGATCTCCGCCCTTAGCTATTACCCGAACCCGCTCGACCGCGACCCGGATCACCGGGCGATGGTGGTGGCGCACCTGAAGAAGGTCATCCAGGCCGCGCCCAAGGTGGGGGTGAAGGTGGTGAATACGTTCATCGGCCGCGACCCGGCGCAGTCGGTCGAGGCGAACCTGATGGTGATGCGGCACGTGTGGGATCCGATCGTCGCGGTGGCGAAGGCGGCCGGCGTGAAGCTCGGCATCGAACACTGCCCGATGCTGTTCAGCGACGACGAGTGGCCGGGCGGGAAGAACGTCGCCAGCACCCCGGCCGTGTGGCGGGCGCTGTTCGAGGCGTACCCGGACGGCACCGTCGGGCTGAACTTCGACCCGTCGCACCTGATCTGGCAGGGCATCGACTGCGGGCGGGCGGTGCGGGAGTTCGGCAAGCACATCGTCCACGCCCACGCCAAGGACGAACGGATCGACCGCGACCGGTTGTATGAGGTCGGGGTGAACGGCCTCCGCTGGCATCAGCCGAAGCTGCCCGGCCTGGGCGACGTGAAGTGGGGCGAGTTCTTCGCCGCCCTCACCGACAGCGGGTACAGCGGCCCGGTGTGCATCGAGGTGGAGGACCACGCCTACGAGGGCAGCCTGGACAACCGCAAGCGGGCGCTCCGCCAGAGCCGCAAGTTCCTGGAGCAATACATGGGATGAGAGGCGAATTCTCGTTGACGCCCCCGAACGCAGTGGTGAGAATGCCGGGAGAACCGTTGCGGAATCCCTAGTTCAGCGATGGAGGGCACGGCATGAAGTTGAAGTTCCGAGGATGGCAGCGGGAACAAACCATACACAACCATAGTGTTTCCCCCGTTACCCGCGCTAATGGGTACACGGCCGGTGAGCCAGACGAACCATTAACATGGGCCTCGGCGTCGCAGGCGTTCGGCAAGGTCAGTGACTTGGCACTCAGCGGGTCGTTCCTTATTGAGTTCACTTTTGAGCAGGAAGAACTGCGCAACTGGCTGCGGCAGTTCATCGCTTCCAAACCGGAGGCGGCTATTCGTTTGTTGTCGGAGATGCAAGGTGAAGCTTTGATCTCGCTGATGCGTCGAACAGAAGAGCGGTTGGCACAGCAGGACGGCTGAGCAGTAGTGGCATATTTGTTGTCTGTTATGGCTCACCGCCCGCATGTAAAGACACGCGGTCCTCGGTACTTCCCCCTCGGCTGACTGCGGTTGACTCGACACACCTGCGGGCTGGGTTCGTCGGACTCCGCGCCGCGCGCATCTTGGCACGTGGAGGCAGTGCCGGCCTTTCGGCCGGCGACGAGTGGCGTAATCGTGAGCAT
>JBBRUO010000748.1:0-2107 GCA_038247725.1 Gemmatales bacterium | reverse complement strand
GGTGGCGGCGATGTCGGCGAGCAGTTCGTCGGCGGTCATGGCGTCCGTGCGGGGGAATCGGAGGGTGGGCCGGGTGTTCCACTTGCGGGGGCGACAGCCATCGTACAATTCCGGTGCCCCTGCCGCCGAGAAGAATTCATGACCGCCGACAAGCCCGTCACTGTCCCCGCGTTCCAGTCCGCCCGCGCGGAGGGGCGCAAGTTGGCCGTCGTCACCGCCTACGATGTCACCGCCGCCCAGATCGCCGACGCGGCCGGCGTGGACTGCGTCCTCATCGGCGACTCGCTCGGCATGGTGGTGCAAGGGCATTCGACTTCGTTACCCGTGACGCTCGGCGAGATGATCTACCACACCCGCTGCGTGGTGCGAGGGGTGAAGCGGGCGCTGGTCGTCGCCGACCTGCCGTTCCTCAGTTATCAGGTGTCGCCGGCGCAGGCCGTCCGTAGCGCGGGCAAGTTGCTGAAGGCCGGCGCGCACGCGGTCAAACTGGAAGGCGGGGTGCGGATGCTGCCCGCCCTGGAAGCGCTGCAACGAGCGGACATCCCGGTGATGGGGCACGTCGGGCTGACGCCGCAGTCGGTTCACCGCATGGGCGGGTTCAAGGTGCAGCGCGACGTGGACGAGTTACTCGCCGACGCGCGGGCGGTGGAGGCGGCCGGCGCATTCAGCCTGGTCATCGAAGGGGTGCCGACGGAGGTGGGCACGGCGATCACGAAGGCGGTGAGCATCCCGACCATCGGCATCGGGGCCGGCCCGCACTGCGACGGTCAGGTGCTGGTGTGGCACGACCTGTTGGGGCTGTTCGACGGGTTCCGCCCGAAGTTCGTCAAGCGGTACGCGGAGTTGGGGCAGTTGGCGCGCGAGGCGATCCAGGCGTACTGCGACGAAGTCCGCAGCGGCGCGTTCCCGGCGGCCGAACACGGCTTTAAGTGAGGGCTCGGCCAGTGATCTCACCGCGACGACAACCACCCTCTCCGTGGCGAGTTCGCGAGCCGTAGCCTGTCAATTCGACACGTCGAACCAGTCGTTCGGCCATTTCATCGCCGGCAGTCGGAACACGCGGGTATAGTGTGGTACTCCCCCGTCTGCCGTGGACGTCCCGATGATTTCCTTCAAGGCCGACTCCCCGCACGACATCGTGCTGCTGTCGTTCTCTCCCGACGCCGGCATGCTGGCCGTGGGTTTGGAACACCAGCGGACGGAGTTCCGCGACCCGACCACGGGCGACTTACTCTTCGCGGCGGATACCGGGTCCGGCCGCCACTCGCTCTTCTGGGGCGGCCCGCACCGGCGAACCCTGCACGTCAACCGGTACGGCCACGGCATCATCCCCATCGACCCCGACGCCGGCCGCGTGCTGCCTCGCCTCAACGGCTGGGTGGGCAGCGGGCCGGCCTGCTTCACGTCGGACGGGCAATACGGCATCAACACCCGCGACACTTACCGCAACGGCGACTTCACCTGCTGGAAGTTGACCGCCGACGGCTGCAAGGCCGTGTGGTCGCGGCCGGTGGACGCCAAATCGCTGGCGAACTACCGCACCCTCCACCGCTTCCTGCCCGACGACGACCACTTCGCGTACACCGAACGGCGGGGCCACTGGTCCGAGGGGATGACGCTGGTGATCGCCAGCCGGACCGACGCCACGGAGTTGGCTGAGGCCGAGTTCCCCAACCAGGGCGTCGGCTACCACGGGGTTTCGCCGGACGGCACGTGGCTGGCACTCGGAGCCGCCTACGGGCCGTCCATCCATGTGTATCGGGCGGACGACCTGACGGTGAAGCCCGTACGCCTGACGAACCAGAGCCGCAAACACTACACCAGCCTGGCCTTCCACCCGTCCGGGCAGTACATGGCCGCCACCAGCAACGACGCCACGGTCACGCTCTTCGACACCCGTACCTTCGCGGAAGTGCGGACGTTCACCTGGAAAATCGGGCGATTGCGGTCGGTCGCGTTCAGCGCGGACGGGGCACTCGCGGCCGTCGGCAGCGACAAGGGGCAAGTCGTGGTGTGGGACGTGGACGTGTGAGAGTTTGTGAATCTATCGGGTGACTGGGTCCCTCCAATGGTTGTGTCGCCGAACGCCGTGGGAGGATCGATCATG
>JBBRUO010000747.1:0-2160 GCA_038247725.1 Gemmatales bacterium | reverse complement strand
CGAACCGTCTCCCCCACTCGTCCGGCGGCCTCCCTTCCATCGCCTCGTAGATGTCCCCCAACCGCTCGGCCCCGAAGTACTCTTTCGCGGCGGCCGGGGTGCCGGTGAACGCGAGGACGCCGCCGGGCGCGAGGACGACGACCGCGTGGCACGTGCGATCAATGTGGGTGAGGGTGTGAGTCACGCACAACACGGTCTTGCCGTCGTCCGCCAACTCGCGGAACAGGGTCATCATCTCACGATCGGTCTGCTCGTCCAGCCCGGAGGTCACTTCATCCAGGAAGATAAGGGTCGGCCGGCCGATCAACTCGTTCGCCAAACTCACCCTCTTCTGCTGCCCGCCGCTCAGCATGCGGATCGGGGTGTCTCGCCGGCCCGCCAGTCCGACGACGGCGAGGAGGCCGTCCACCTCCCGCCTCACGTCGGTGGCACTCGCGTCCGGCGGCAGCCGCAGGCGGGCCGTGTAAGTGAGCGACTCGGCGACCGTCAGGGCGTCGAAGTGCAGGTCCTTCTGCGGGACGACGGCCAGGTCCCGCTTCACCGCGTCGAACGCCGCGTACAGGTCGGTGTCGTTCAGCAGAACCACCCCCCGGTCCGGTTTCGCCCGCCCGCTGAGCGCCGCCAGGAGGGTGGATTTGCCCGACCCGCTCGGCCCGATCAGGCACACGAATTGTCCCGGCCGGATGACCAGGGAGACGTCGTCGAGGAGGGTGAGCGGGCGGCCCGTGGACCGCTCGGAGACGACGCGGGTCAGCCGCCACGCCCGCAATTCGACATTCCCGGATCGGGTGGCCGGGGCCAGGTGAGTGCCGGTGAAGTGGAGCGTGAACGGCCCGATATCGATGCGGTCGCCGGCGCGGAGGGCGACCGTTCCCGCGATCCGGCGACCGTTCACGAAGGTGCCGTTCGCGCTCACCAGATCAGTGACGGTGGCGGACTCACCCCGCGCGTGGAAGTGGGCGTGCCGCCGGGAGACGAGCGGGTGATCCAGCACCAGCCCGGCCGTGGGGTCGCGGCCGGCGAGCAGCGGCCCGCCGACGGGGACCGGCTCCCCGACCCACGCGGGCGCGGGCAGCGACCCGTCGTCTTCCATCCGGATCGTCCGCGGGTCCACGGGGCCGATCTCTCGCGGCACCGCTGGAGGGGCGGGGGGCGAGACGGGTGTCGGCCGTACGACGACCGTCTCGCACTCGAACGCGACTCCGCCGGCGGCGACGCGATCCCCGTGGGCGAGCAGGACGGCGGTCGTCACCCGCTTGCCGTTGAACAACGTCGGGCTGTCGTGGGAGACGGGCACCAACTGCCACCTGGCCGGCGAGTGGTGCAGTTCAAACTGGAAGCGGGAACACCGGCGGTCCCGGATCGGAATGTCGGCCTGCTGGTCGCGCCCGACCGTCACGCGCGTCCGTCCCGTCAGGTCGTAGCGGGCGGGCGGCGCCGACAGGACGAGCAAGGCGGGGCCGGTGGCGGACGCCTCAAGTTGGTCCACCCAATCGGGGAAGCGGGCGGCGTAGTCGGCTCGGACTGGAATCTCGCCGGCTCGACATCGGTACACCACGTCCAACCGGATGAGCGCCCGCAGCAGGTCGGCCCGATCAAGACCCTCCTGGCCTGCGAAGTTGGCCACATCCGGCCGGCCACCGGCGAGCCACTCGCCCTCGAACCGGTCGCACACCGCATCGATCTGCTGGAGTGGGTCGGGTAGGGACTCAGCGGTCGGCGCGTCCGAACTCATGAGGGTATTCACCGGGAACCCGCGTGCCTATCAAGTGGCACTCCGATCAGGTGGAGTTCGTTTGGTCGCGTTGATTCGAGTTCAAACTGATGGTAACCGCTGCCGGTGTTCTGGGCAAGGCACCTGAGGTGCGGGTGCAACGCCCACTCACGGCACTGGCAGGTCGGGCTCGTCAAAATCCGCTGTCGCACCACCCGGTTTCGGTCTCGTCTTGCCTTATTGGAGCGTGTCGCTAAAAATGATGCTGTCGGAGCATCGGGCTGTAGCTCAGCTTGGTAGAGCGCTTGGATGGGGTCCAAGAGGTCGCAGGTTCGAATCCTGTCAGCCCGACTAACGCCATTTCTTCAACCCGTCGCGGTTCCCACTGACCTGCCGTGGTCGGTCACGCGATCCGGATGCCTGGGGCAACCAGTACCGTACTGGTT
>JBBRUO010000746.1:0-2171 GCA_038247725.1 Gemmatales bacterium | reverse complement strand
TAGATGAGCAGCATCTCCGCCTTGCGAAGCGGCCGGGGCCGGCTCACGGCGAAGAGGATGAACAGCCCGCCGAAGACGACGCCCCCCACCGCGATCACCAATAAGCGGGACCGCGACCGCCACATCCACTGCCAGCGGAAGAAGTCGGTCATCGCGTCACCGGCTGACGGGAGCGGCGGGCAACCGGTTCGTCGGATTCGAGAAGCCCGTCGCGGATGCGCACCAACCGGGTGCCGTACTGGGCGGCCGTCGTGTCGTGCGTGACGACGACCACACACCGCCGGCCCGGCTCGGGCAGTTCGGCCAGCAGTTCCAGGATGGCGCGGCTGTTGGCGCTGTCCAGGTTGCCGGTCGGTTCGTCGCACAGCACCGCATCGGGGTCGGACACCAGCGCCCGCGCGACGGCCACCCGCTGCATCTCGCCGCCGGACATTTCTTCGGGGAAGTGGTCCCCCCGGTGCCGCAGCCCGACCCGGTCCAGGCACGCCTCGGCCCGCGCCACCGCCTCCCGCCGGGGCCGGCCGTCGAGCAACAGCGGCAGGGCGACGTTCTCGGCGGCGGACAACGTCGGCAGCAGGTTGAACGCCTGGAAGACGAACCCGATCTTGTTCCGCCGCAGCAGCGATCGCTCGCGGTCGGACATCCGTTGAATGTCGCGCCCCTGAAACACGGCCCGGCCCGAACTGGGCGTGTCGAGCGCGCCCATCAGGTGCATGAGGGTGGATTTACCCGACCCGCTCGGCCCCATGATGGTGACGAACTCGCCGGCGGCGACGCTCATTGACACCCCCCGCACGGCGGTGACGGGCGTCCGGCCCTGGTCGTACACTTTGGTGGCGTCAATCAGTTCGAGCATGGCGGTCAACGAGGCTCCTTGTCGTTCCAGGTTTTCCACAGCAGGAAGCAGCCCAGGTACAGCCGCGCGGCGTCATGACCGCGAACGCGCCGCCAGGCCTCAAGGGCTACGTCAGCGAGATCGACCAGTTCCGCCGCCTCCACCCGCATGAGGCTATACGTCCGGTCGTAATCCGCACGGTGTCGCGCGCCTTGCAGCCGGATAACGGCGTTCGCCACCTGAACCAATTCGGGGGTGGCGACGAACCCACCCGGAATGGGTTTGAATGCGTTTGGCCAATCCCCGCCGATGATCCTTCCAGAAACGTCCTTGATGGCTTTGTGATCGACAGTTCGCGCCAGACGAGCAATGAGTTCCTCACTCTCGGCAACGAACAGTCGCGCGACATCCTCGGTTAAGAGGTGAAAGAGCGCGTAGTAAGCAGTCACGACCGCACGCCCCAACTCGACTTGGTTCGGTCGTTTCGGGTGGAGCGTGAGCAGCCGTCGGGCCAATTTGAGGTGGCCATCGGGCCGACTCATACCGAGACCTCCTCATCTTCATCTTGGGCGATTGTTTCGCCGACGCCGCGAAACGAAAGGTAGATATAATACCCTTTCGCGACTCGATGCATCGCGTCTTCGATGAGGGGGCGAACCTTTCGGCTGAGGGCGAACAGTTTCTCGTCCGTCGCCGTCTCCTCCTCCGCGATGAATGCCCACGCATAAAAACCGGGGTCGCCGGACCAATCTTTCCCCATGAAAAACCGCAACTCTACCACGACTTCCGGAAGGTGCCTCTCCAACTCGCGTTCCACGAGCTTGCCATACCTCAGAGCGTCCGGTGAGAAGTAGCGATCCTGCTCCAACAGCAAGACGATATCCCGGATGAGCGGGCGGGTTTGTTCAGTCAATTCCGCTAACCGCGTCTTATTTTGGTTTGGTGGCCTTGGATAACTCGCGTCGTAAAGAGCCGGTGCGAGGGCGTTGAACTGTGTCACGAGTGCGGTCAGTCGGTCACGCTCCGATTCCGTCAAGAATTCGAAATCCTTCTCGTCATAGCCTTTCAGAGCTCCGAAGCTACTCCACCCATCTTTCAGCATCAATTCGGAGTCCAACTCGGCTGCACGAATACGCGGCCAGTCCGGCGGCGACACCCCGTATTGAAAGAGGGGGTTCCGATCACGCACCTCGATCCAGAATTCGGCCAGTGCCATCACGCCGCCCTCCCGATACAAACCCGACGCCGGTCACCTCGTCGGCTGCCGGTCTTTCCTCCCGTGCGACGGGCGAAAGCGTCCGCGACCGCCCCACATGTCGTTCGGGAGCCGCCGGGT
>JBBRUO010000745.1:0-2185 GCA_038247725.1 Gemmatales bacterium | reverse complement strand
CTTCAGTTCGTCCGCGAGGTACTCGGTGGTCAGTTCTTCGCCGCGGGTGCCGGGGCCACGCCCTTGCAACCGGTCGCTCGACAGGTACTCCACGGCGGCCTTGATCCGCTCGACGGAGAACTTCGGAGCCGGGTCGGCGGCCCGCGCCGTGGGTACGAGGAACGCGGCGCAGATAATCGGCAACAGTCGGTGTGCCACGGGGTTTATCCTGGTGGAAGTGGGGTGAAGGCGGAGAGGAGATTCACCCACAGTATGCGAGACCGCGACGCCGACGAGGGCGGCCTTTCAACCGACGCCGTACCCGGTGTGCGGGCGGAGGCGAGGCGGTTGCTCGGCGAGGACGATGTCCTCCTTCGGCACCCCCGCTTCCACGAGCGCCTCGGCCACGGGGCGATTGGACCCGTCAAACTGGACCCAAATCTTCCCGCCGATAATGTCGAGGTGAAACGCGGTGCTGTGGACGCGCCGCGGACCGTCCCACCCGACGTATTTGAGTTCGTAGTGGTCTTGAATCGGGTCGTGAATTTGTTCGCTGCTGACCGTCGGCACCTGCGGTTTCCAAGCCGCGTACTCGGTCATCACCTGCCGAATGGCGTCGCGGTAGCGGGTCAGTTTATCCACGGCGATGCGTTCGGTGCCCTTCTCGGCCGCGAACGGCACGAGTTCCGCGCCGAGGGCGATGTGTAGCGGCCTTTCGCCGACGGTGAGCGTGAGCGGGTCGTGGGTGATCGTCCACCCGTCGGCGACGAGCGCGTCCCGCACGGCGTCGTGGTCGATGTTCCGGGCTGGCATCGGCGCTCCTCACCTCACGAAAACCCCCAAGCCACGGGGCCTGGGGTTACGAGAGCGAATCTCGAGTCGGAGTCAATCGAGCGAAACAACCTCACCAGTGGCGGGTGTCACCTGCGCCCAGAACACTTCGGGGTTGACTCCCGGCCGAACGGTTCGCACACTGCCGTCGAACATAGCGACTGGCAAGCCGGCCGTGAATGGCGTCTGGAGTTGGTAGGCGTTCGCGTGTTTCACATCGGGCCGCACCTGGAACGTCACTCCTGAGACGGATGGTCGCGTGACGGCCGGGTCGCCACTGGTCACCGGCACCACATCCCCCCAACCGGCGTCCGCGAACGACGGCCGCCGCTCGCCACGGTCGTTCAGCGGGAAGGGCGGGAACGGCGACCTCACGGCGAAACTGCCGTAGGCGTAACACATCCAGGACCGCGCGTACGTCCCGTGTGCGTTGATCGGGTCCGGGCTGAAGTAACGCTCGTAGTATCGCTCCGCGAAGGCGATGGTGTTGGAGGTGCCGTCCGCGATGCTCTCCGGGAACTGCGGCGGGCCAGTAAACGCGGCCATGTTGAAGGCGTAGCTCGTCGGCCCGCCGAGAGGGTAAGCAATATACTTTCCTCTTGAGGGAGCGTACATGTTCCCCTTGCCGAGTTGGAAGTCCGACGGGTCCGACGGGCTGACGAAGTACGGAAGAGGTGCCTCGTCCTCGAACCCGAGCCGCAACGGGTTGCCGAACATGGCCGCCGTGAACTGATGAGGGTTGCCGGATCGCGCGTTATAGTTCGTCCGGATTTCCTGCGCACTCTTCGGTGCGGGAAATGGATACCCCCCGATGTACCCATCTCCGGTGGCCTCGTTCTGGTGAAGCGCGAGGACGAGTTGCTTCAAGTTGTTCGTCGACTTCATCCGGGCCGCCGCCTCCCGCACCTTCTGGACGGCCGGCAGCAAGAGGCCGATCAGGATGGCGATGATCCCGATCACCACCAAGAGTTCGACGAGGGTGAACCCGGAACGGCGTTTCATACAACCTCCCTGTTATCCTGGGGTACCGCGCGGACACTCCTTGGGAGCATTTACGGCGGGCAAAGCGCGTATTGCTCCGTCCCGGCAAGGTCTTCCCACGTCACTCCGTCATTTTTTAACCGTTGGAGTCTCGCGCGGCAGTAATGATTCGCGGGCGGGTTGGTCAACTCGAACGGCCCAGTCAGCGCCGTCGTCCAGTTGGAGTTCCCACCAGCTATGGTGATCGTCACTCCAGACGAGCCTCCGGCGCTGACGGTCGCGTCCGCAGCAAAGTTGCCCATAGTCAAGGTGCCGAAGTCGCAGTAGACGCGGTACGTCTTGCCATCACCGGGAAGGCTCATGGTTCCGTTCGGGGTCGAAGTGGCCTTCTTCG
>JBBRUO010000744.1:0-2191 GCA_038247725.1 Gemmatales bacterium | reverse complement strand
TTTAATCACCGTGTCCACGTTCGGCGTGCCGTCCGGCTCCAGATGCACATGCACCGCGTTCGTGTCGCCGAACAGGTTGTGCAGGTCGCCGAGGATCTCCTGATACGCGCCCAGCAGGAACGCGCCGATGTAATACGGCTCGCCCTCCTTGAACGGGTGCAGGTCCAGCGTGTTCTTCACGTCCCGCAGGTCGATGAACTGATCGATCTTGCCGTCCGAGTCGCAGGTGATGTCGCCCAGCACCGCCTTCCGCGTCGGCGCTTGGTTCAGCCGGTGGATGGGCATGATCGGGAACAACTGCTTGATCGCCCAGGAGTCCGGCATGCTCTGGAACAGGCTGAAGTTGCAGAAGTACGTGTCCGACATGAGCGATTCTAAACCTTGCAACTCCTCCGGCACATAATCCAGATCCTTCACGAGCTTCTGGAGCTTGCGGCCGATGGCCCAGAACAGCCGCTCGGCCAGCGCCCGTTGGCCCAGCGGCATGTAGCCCAGGTTGAAGAGGCCGAGGCACTCCTCCATCTCTTGCACGGCGTCGTGATAACTCTCGGTGTAGTTCTTCTTGCTGATGTCGCGGTGGATGGCGAACAGGTCTTGGAGCGGCTGCGGGGAGTCCTCCGGCACCACCGCCGGCGCGTCGCAGTGGTCGAAGTTGGACGTTCCCAGCACGTCGAACACCAGCATACTGTGATACGCGATCAGCGCCCGGCCGCTCTCCGAAATAATCATCGGGTGCGGCACCTCGGCCTCGTCGCACACCGTCTTGATGCGGAACACCACGTCGTTCGCGTACTCTTGCAACGTATAGTTCATGCTCGATTCGAAGTCCGTCTGGCTGCCGTCGTAATCCACGCCCAGCCCGCCGCCCACGTCAATGATCTTCAGCCCCGCGCCCATCTTCACCAGTTCCGCGAAGATGCGGGCCGACTCGTTCAGCGCTTCTTTCACCTTGCGGATGTTGGTGATCTGGCTGCCCATGTGGAAGTGCGTCATCACCAGGCAGTCTTCCATCCCCTTCGACTTCAGGTACTCGAACGCCTCGATCACTTCCGTCAGCGTGAGGCCGAACTTGCTGCGGTAGCCGGCGCTACTCCGCCAGCGGCCGGCCCCCCGCGTGGCCAGCTTCACCCGCACCCCGATGGGCTGCCGCACGCCCAGCGCTTCGGCGTGCTTGACGATCAGTTCCAGCTCGCTGAACTTCTCGACGACGGGGATGACATTCTTGCCGATCTTCTTCGCCAGCACCACCATCTTGATGAACTCGTCGTCCTTGAACCCGTTGCAGATGATGGGCACGTCGGTGCCGTTGGTGACGGCCAACACGGCGATCAACTCCGGCTTGCTGCCGGCCTCCAGCCCGAACCCGTACTGCTTGCCGATCTCCAGCACCTCCTCGACCACCTGCCGCTGCTGGTTCACCTTGATCGGGTACACGCAACTGTACTTGTTCTGGTAGTCGTACTCGGCGATGGACTTGGCGAAGGCGTCGGCGATCTCGCCGATGCGGTGCCTCAAGATGTCGGTGAACCGCAACAGGATGGGCAGTTGAATGCCTCGCTCCTGGAGTTGGTCGATCAGTTCCTTGATGTCGATGGACTGCTCCGGCAGCTTGGCCGGGTGGACGACCGCGTGGCCGCGGTCGTTGATGCCGAAGTACCCCTTCCCCCAGCGGTGGATGCCGTAGGTGTCGGCGGCGTCTTGGGGGGTCCACGGGCGGCCGTCGAGTGCGGCGGTGGCGGCCGGGCGGTCGGGGAGTTTGCCCATCAGGAGCGAGCCTCTTTCGGCGGTGTACGGGATGGAACAATGGTAGGCGTTTCGCCGGCGGGTGCAACACGTCACCGCACCGGATGCCATCGGCCGGGGCGGCGGGAATCTTGACGGGAAACCAACACGACCGGAATTGCCGGCCGCCGGACGCCGGGCCAGTCCGGGATCGGGTCTTTCGGGTGGGTCACTCTCTCCGAGAGCGACTCTCGCGAAGCACCGACTCTCGGAGGGAGTGACCCACCCTGAAAAACGGAATGGCCCGGCCGCCGGGCGGAGGTGGACATCAGCCCGCGCCGCCGGCGGTGACGGTCGCGGCGGCGGCGGCGAGGTCGGCCGGGGCGAAGGTCACGCGGTTCCGCGACCGGACGCAGTCGAGGAAGTTCGCCCACAGCGCTTCGGTCTCGTTCTTCGGCGGGTCGCTCGT
>JBBRUO010000743.1:0-2208 GCA_038247725.1 Gemmatales bacterium | reverse complement strand
TCGCAGTCGTAGGTGCCGAACTCCTGCCACGGGTTGTGCGAGCAGGTGCGGTACAGCACGTGGAAGTGGTTCTGGACCGGGGGCGGCAGTTGCTGCGGGAACTGCTGCTGCGGGAACTGCTGCTGCGGGAACCGTTGCGGCTGCTGCGGGAACTGCTGAGGGAACTGCTGAGGGAACAAGTTGCGAACCGGTTGCGGGAACTGGGCCGACGCCACCGACGCGCTCCCGAGGGCCATCGCACACGCCGCCACACCCAGGGTCAGTTTGCGGATCATCGTTGCTACTCCAACGTGGTACTTGTGGGGTCTGTCTTGTTGTGGCCGGAGGTCGTTCGTCCCCCCGGCATGAGCGAAACGAGGGAATCGGGGTGGCTTGCGCCCGAGCGGGGAAATTCCGGTCGCGGGCCTGGACCCACCCCCACCCCCACGCGGCGGGGGACTCACCCCAACTGGGAAGGCCGTCACCTCCAGCCCGGACGTCCCGTCCACCTGCCCCATCAGAATTCTTTCATCTTTTCGCGCCCGATTCGCGCGACGGATTCGAGGCGAGGAGATCTCGCATCCACTGAAGATCGCCGGGCTTATGTCACCGGATCGCGGAACGCCATCGGAGGTGGAGCGTCGGCCAGAAAAGCTTCATCGTTTCTTCATTGTGAATCCTGGCAGTTCATCATTAATCTGTCATTATCGTTCGCCCTGACCCCTATGGACCTCCCGTAATGATCACTCGCTCGCCTTGGCTCCGTTTACTGGCCGTCGTGGGTGCCCTGGCACTCGTCACCGGGTGCGGGAGCGAAGGCACGGTCACGCCGGCCCCGGCGGATCAAACCCCGACCAGTGACGAACCCGTCGGACCGGAGCCAACTCTCCCCGGCGATGACGAGGGGGCCGACGCGAACCCGGACGGCGGGGAGCCGTTCATCGACGGGCGGTAGTGAGTCGAAGTGCGCGTCCGTCATCCGTCCTATCCGTTCCACCTCATAGGAGACCTGTTCCGATGATTCACCGACACCGACGTGGGTTCACACTCATTGAATTGCTGGTGGTGATCGCCATCATCGCCATCCTCATCGGGCTGCTGCTGCCGGCCGTGCAGAAGGTCCGCGAGGCGGCGGCCCGCATGCAGTGCAGCAACAACCTGAAGCAACTCGGGCTGGCCATGCACGCCCACAACGACGCGGTCGGCACGCTGCCGATCGGCGTCCGCCGGGTGTGGGGCCACTCGTGGAGCTGGGACATCCTGCCGTACATCGAGCAGACGCCGCTGTACAACGTCATCATTCAGCCGATCAGCGACAGCGGCCACTGGGGCGGCACGGACGCCCGCAGCCTGGCCCTCATCCGCACCGCCCGCACCCCGATCCGGACCTTCCGCTGCCCCTCGGACCCGGCCCCGAACACCGAGGCGCGGAACATTAACGGGCTGACGGATCGGGCGACGAGCAACTACCTCGCCTGCGCGGGCGGGGACGCCGTCTCCGACAACCTCGGAACCGGGATGGAGTTCTCGAACGGGCTGTTCAACGCCGTCCGGCAGACGGGCAGCGGGGCGAGCGCCCGCTCCACCCGCCCCGGCTTCCGGGTGCAGGACGCCAAGGACGGGACGAGCAACACCGTCATGATGGGCGAGGCCGAGTACCTGGTGGACAACGCCAAAGGGTGCGACATCTGCGACCGCTACCTGTATTACCACATGAACGCGGACAGCGGCAGCGGGAGTGACTTCTCGGAAGCCCTCGGCTCGACATTCTTCCAGCCGAACCCCAAGTCGCGGAACCAGCGGAACAACACCGAGCGGGAAATCTCCTTCGCCAGCTACCACACCGGCGGGTTGAACGTCGGCCTCGGCGACGGGTCGGTGCGGTTCGTCCGCGACAGCGTCAACCGCGCCACCTGGCAGGCGCTCGGCTCGAAGAGCGGCGGCGAAGTGCTCGGAGACTTTTAAGGCTCGAACACGTTGAGGGTGTCTCGTCGCGTTTTGAGATGCCCCAGTTTTCCACCGGCGCTCGGAGGGTGGAAGTTTACCCACTCGCGGAAAGCGGGTGGGCACTCGTTCGTCGCCCGACTCTCCGAGTCGGGTCTTGGTTTCCCCACCGACTCGGAGAGTCGGGCGACTTCAAAACCACGGCCACCCACCGGTGACGGCTCCCTCCGCCACGCGACGGCGGGGTAAACTTTCACACGCCGAACGCCACCCCACTCGGGTGAG
>JBBRUO010000742.1:0-2221 GCA_038247725.1 Gemmatales bacterium | reverse complement strand
GTGCCGTCGGTCATATCGGTGAACTTGACCGCCGAGTTGCTGAAGAAGGTGCCGTTCTTCCGCCGCGTGGTGGTGCCGGACACGCCGATGTACGACGTGCTGGCCACAAGGAATTTCTTCCTCGCCATATTGGCTTGACGCAACCGGTCGTCCGCCGGACAGGTGTAGGCGCGAACGACCGTGGCCATCGGATGAACACTCGGCTGGTCGTACCAGTTCGGCTGGGCGCGGTACGCCGCTTCCGCTTGCCGCCAGAGTGCGTCTTGCTCGATGTACGGCAGCAGCCGCGTCAGCCACGCCATGTCCGGGTGTGACGTACTCCGGTGTGGCGTTTTGCCGTTCGGGAGTGAACCGAGGGCCGCGTGGTGGTTGGCCAGCGCGATCCCTTGCTGCCGCAGGTGGTTCGCGCACACGGCCCGCGCGCTCGTCCCCCGCACCTTCTGCACGGCCGGCAGCGTCAGGCCGAGCAGCAGCGCGAGGATCGCCACGACGACGATCACCTCGACGAGCGAGTAGCCGAGTCGGGGTTGGTGGCGTGACGGCATCGCGGAGCGGTCCTACTGGGTAGTGAAGCGACCGGGTCACGGGGTGGGGCCGGGAGGAGGATCGATGGGCGTCTCCTCCGTCATCAACCCCGGCGGCGTGCCGGGGTTCTCTTGGGTGCTCTGATCATCCGATTGCGGAGCGTTCTCGTTCTGTCCCGTCGCCGTGCAGAACGTCGCCGGGATGACGACCCCAAAGATGTTCGGTGGCCCGGCTGAAATCACCTGCTGCGGAGCTTGCCAGACCGGCGGGGTGTTCACCCGGCCGCAGAGGGGAAAGCAACCCGGATGAGTCCGCCAATCGACGTTGTTGCCCGGCGCGAAGGTCGGCAGCTTGTACCCCGAGGTGGGAGCGAAGTAGTCGGTCAGGGCGTCCGGCACCAGGACGAACCCCGGCACCGAGTAACAGGCGGAGACAACGTTCGAGCCGTTGCCATCCCACCAAGCCGGGGCCATGATGCACTTGTACTTCGGGCACGCCGCGGGCGGATCGGCCGCGGAAACGAGCCTCGTCGCCGAATCGCGACCCGCGAGGGTGCCGAGGGTGAGGGACACGAACACGAATGCCAGTCGGGTCATGACTCGATCTCCGTGATGAGGGTTCGTCGTAACTGCACTTCATCTCCGACGACGCCAGAGGTACACCCCGATCAAACTGGTCAGGACAACCATCCCTCCGACCCACCACCAGACCGTCGTCCCGTTTTCGGGAACGGTTGTCCCGTCCAACCGCTGCTGCGGTCGGCGGTCGGTCACTGTCTCGCGCCCGTCCGGCCCGACCGTATACCGCCTCACGGCATGGTTGGTCGGGTCCAAACCGCTTCCCGGAGCGGGAATGTTATGTTCCTCGACCGTCGCTCCGGGGCGCGGGGCGAGTGTGAAATCCTCGTCCCGAATCGCCGGGTTGCCTTGGAACTCCTCGACTTTCAGGCGACAGACCGCACGGGTCCGCTTTCCCTCCATCAAGGTGCAGGTCCATTCCTTCGGCAGGCGAACACCATCCACGACTTGGGATCGGGCATCGATCCGGAGGAATGGAACCCGCCCCGCAAAGTACACCTGCCGGGCAAGGAAGCCGTCCTCGCCGGGGCGGACCCATAACTCATCCGAAAGCGTAGGCACCGCGTCTACCGGTTCGGAATGGAGAATGTCACACTGCACCCCGTCGAGCGCCGCAGTACCCCGGTGAACGAACTCTTCTCGCAGGTGGTCCTTGGGGAGTTTGTCCGGCCGGAGCGGGGAGCGGGCTGTCGCCACGATCCCGTGGGCCGCGAACACCGGCCACAGGTGTGCCGGGATTTCCTGCTGGGCCAAGTTGCCACCAACGACGGTGGCATCCGGCGCGTTCGCCCCGGCCTGCTCCCGACCGGCGCGAAGTATTGCGTGTTCCCGTTTTCCGTCATAAGCACGGGTCGAGTCGATCGCGACGAAGCCTTGGGCGGATACGGAGGCGACGAACTCGTCCAACTCCAATCGGTATCGGCCTGTTACGCAGTCGAGCAGGACTACCGCGCGAAAAGGGACTTCGCATGGCGTCTTTGGGAGCTTGTCCTTGAACTGCGGTTTTGGTACGGGAATGAAAAGATGTTCCACCTTGCCGGTGATGACGTACCTCACTGTCTTGAATGCCGTCTGGCGTTTCTTCCACGCCTCCAGGATTTTCGGCACTGGGTCGCCGG
>JBBRUO010000741.1:0-2234 GCA_038247725.1 Gemmatales bacterium | reverse complement strand
TCCGTGGTCACCGCGTCGGGGCCAATCGACTAAGCCGACAGGCCGACGAGCGACGGGAATGAGAGGAGGACCGCCGAACGCAACCGAAAGATTCACAGTCTCTGAGTCCGGCTCGGCGAGCCGGACCGACTCCTCTCACTGAATCCGCAGGCTCCGCACCCAGTCGGCCTCGGCGGCGAGCTGCTCCGGGGTCATGCCGCCGCTGCGGTGCAATTCGGCGCGGGCCGTCCGCCCGCTGGTCAGATCCACCGCCGTTACCTCGATGCGGCCGTTCGCCGTCACCCCGCACCGCACCTGAATCGGCGACCCCTTTGGTAGGTCCGGCGGCAGCCCGTCGATCCACACCTCGCCGACCGCCATGCAGTCCTGCGCCTGCTGGTGTTCGCCTTGCAGCACTCGCACTCGCACCTTGGTCTGATTGTCGGCGTGAGTGCGATACACCCGGCTTTCGGCCGCAGGCAGTTGCGTGTTCTTCGCCACCAACTTGTTGTTCAGCCGGTCCTCACCCTGACGGATTTCGACTCCCAGGCTGTGCGCGTTGACACTGACTTCAATGATGTCCGCCAGCGGCCCGCCGGTGGCCGCGTCCGCCGTGCGGGCGCGTTTCGCCGCCTGAATGCCCGCGTGGACGGCCGCCCCGCGCGCCACCACCTCGCTCACGGCCAAACTCCGGTCGGGTTCCTGACCGGTCAGTTCTTGGAGCATCTTGCCGGTCGCCGGCATGTGCGTGGACCCGCCGACCATCAGCACCTTGTCCACCTGCCCCCACGTCAACAGCGCCTGCTGGAGCACTTGCTGCGACGTGAGCCGGGTGCGTAACAGGAGATCCCCCGTCAGCCGCTCGAAGTCGCCGCGGGTGATCGGCACCGTCATCTTGCGGCCGTCGTGCGTGCAAGTGATGGTCGCCGCGTTCACCTTGCTCAAGGTCCGCTTGGCCCGCTCCGCCGACGCTTGCAGCATGGCCAAAGACTGCTCGTCGTCGCGCGGGTCGCTTTGGAACTGCGAGGCGAAGAGTCCGGCGACGTGGTTCACTAGCCGGTCGTCCCAGTCCTTGCCGCCGAGGCGGACATCGCCCTCGATGGCCAGTGTCTGGAACCGCTTCTTGCCGAGCCGCACCAGTGTCACGTCGAAGGTGCCGCCGCCGAGGTCGTACACCAGCACCGTCTTTGGCGCGTCCGGTGGCAGTTCGCCCGGCTTCAGGTTGGCGGCGGCCGACTGCTGGAAGGTGTACGCGAGGGCGGCGGCGCTCGGCTCGTCGAGAATGTCTACTACGTCCAGCCCGGCAATGGCCCCGGCGTCCATCGTCGCCTGCCGGCGGGTGTCGTCGAAGTACGCCGGGACGGTGATGACCGCCTGCGTGATCGGCCCGATGTGCCGCTCGGCGTCGAGAACCAGTTTCCGCAGGATGACCGCCGACAGCGTCTCCGGGCGGAAACTTCTCCCGGCGACGGTTCGTCCGAAGTCCGGTCGGCCCATCTGCCGCTTCATCAGGGTGGCGACGTGGCCCGGCTGTTCGAGCGCCACGTCCAGCGCCGGTTGCCCGACGACGGCCTCGCCGGTGCCAGTCAGGTACACGGCCGACGGGGTGAGGGTTTCGCCGTCGCGGTTCGGCAGGGTGACGGGTTTGCCCCGGTCGTCCAGGTGGGCGACGGCGCAAAAGGTGGTGCCGAGGTCGATGCCGACAATCATGTGTCGCGGCCCGGAAAGCGAGGCGGGGGTGAACCGATTCTACTCCGCTTTCCGCTCGGTCGCCGGGTTCGGTTTGGTGAAGTCGAGTTCGGCGATGTACTCGTGCGGTTTCGCCTCGGCTTCGTCGCGGCGGGCCAGCGGTTTCGCGCCGGGCACCGGGCGGCGGCGGGGGCGGCGGGGCTTGTTGCCGACGAACGCGCGGAACAGGTTCCACCCGGCGAAGGCGAGAGCGAGACCGCCCACCAACGTCCAGTTGTTCGGGGTGTTATCCTGAGCCAGGGCCGGGAACAGCCGCTCGCGGAACACCAGCGCCAGCCCGATGATCGCCCACAGGAAGGCGAACAACGCTCGTAACACGGTCACATTCATCGACGGCCCTCGGCGAGTTCTTGATACACCAACCCGTCAAGAGTGTCCCATCCGCCGAGTGGGGGATGCAACCCACCTCCCCTCGTGGAGGGGAGGTCGCCGCGCAGCGGCGGGAGGGGAATCTTAAACTGCCTTGGGGTAGAAGGAATCTCCCCTCCCGGTCGCGTGCCGCGACC
>JBBRUO010000740.1:0-2236 GCA_038247725.1 Gemmatales bacterium | reverse complement strand
TGATGTGCGACATCCTCGTGCTGGCGTTCCGCACCGACACCACCCGCGTCGCCACGTTGAAGCTGAACAACGACCACTCGTCGTTGCGGTTCCCGAATTTGAAGTCCGTACAGAACAAGGTCGGCGGCATCGACTACATGATCCACCACCTGCTCTCCCACACCGACGCGGGCGACTGGTTAAAGGTGAACCAGTTCTTTCTGCAACAGTTGGGTTACATCGCCACGCAACTGGACGCCGTAAAGGAAGGCGACCGCACGCTCTTGGACAACAGCATGATCCTGTACGCCTCCAGCATGATGACCGGCAACCACAACAACGACCAACTGCCGGTGGTGATGGTCGGCCGCGGCGGCGGGCGAATCAAGACCGGCCGGATTCTCGACTACACCGGCAAGCCGAACCGCAAGATGTGCAGCCTGTACCTTTCCATGATGGCGAAGGCCGGGGTGAAGCTCGACGAGTTCGGCGACTCGAAGGAACCCCTCGGCGAGATTTGACAGGTCGGTGTCTCTGGCAGCGGATCGCGGCGGTGCTATCAGAACGGCACCGCTTCGCCCGCCACCGGACACCCCAATGCGATACGCCCTGCTCAGCTTATTGATGCGTGTGGCAACACTCGGCGGGGGCTGGGCAGCCGAAGCAGCCCACGACGAAAGGAGCAACGAAGGCTCCACCACCTCGATTGCAAGTGCTACCCGTGCCACCCAAGGTCGTCCGCGTCTCGCCACCAGAAGCGGTGCATCCGGGCGAGACGTGCGTCGCCATCAACCCGGTTTACCCGGACCACGTCGTCGTCAGTTCGTACCAGGGGCGGCGGTTGGGGATGTACACGTCGAACAGCGCGACCCGCAACTCGGCCAACGGCGGGAGAACCTCCGGCGCGAGCGGGCGAGCTTGGCGCGCCAGATCGAGCGGCTCACCGAGGCGTACCTGAGCGGCGTCCTCAAGTACCGCCGGCTCGGCCGGCACCCTGAAGAATCACCCGTTTCACCTCACGCCAGCACTTCGCCGAGCGGCCCGGAGCTTTCCTTGAAGGACTTCACCGGGCAGCCGAGTTGTTGGAGGATCGTCAGGTACAGGTTCGAGATCGGCGTCTTGTCGCCGTCCCACTTCACGTGTTGGCCGTGCTTGAAGCCGAGCTTGCGGCCGCCGGCGAGCAGCGTCGGGAAACTCTTCCCGGAGTGGCTGCTGATCTGCGCCCCGCCGAACAGGATGACGGTGTGGTCGAGCAGGGTGCCGTCGGTGGCGCGAATGCCTTTCAGCTTGCCCACCAACCGCGCGAGGCATTCCGCCAGCATCAGGTCGCGGGCTTCCAGCACCTTCGCCTCCGGTGAACCGGCGGTGCCTTGGCCCTTGTGGTGGACATCGTGCGCGCCGCGCACGGGCGCGCCGGCCTTTTGCGCCCAGTTCTTATACTCGTCGTAGTTCGGGCCGCCTTCCCCGCCGAGGCTGTGCGTCGCCACCCGCGTCATGTCCGTCTGGAACGCGAGCGCGATCAGGTCCATCATCAGTTCGATGTGTTCCCGCATGCCGTTCTTGCCCTGCGGTTCCAACTTCACCGCCGCCTCGTCGAACTTCGGCCGGCCACGGTCGAGGATCTCCTTGCTGTCGGCGATCCGCTTCTCCACCTCGCGGATCGAGTCGAGGTACTGGTCCAACCGCCGCCGGTCCTCGCCGCCGAGTTGCCGCTGGAAGTCCCGCACGCTCTCGCCGGCGGTGTCGAGGACGCTACGGTTCAGCGCCAGCCGCGCTTCGGCCTCCTTCCGTTGGCCCTTGTCCGCCGGCGGGAACAGGCGCTCGAAGACGTTCCGATAGTTCGCGGTGGCCGGGATGTCCACACCCATCGAGTTCCGGGAAAGGGTCGTCGTCCCGACGCCGTCGGCGAAGGACAGGGCCAGCGATGGCACCCACGTCGGCCCCAAGTGTTCGGCCGCCACTTGGTCCATCGACACCGTGTTCGTGACGGTGCCGGGGGTCAGGTTGATGTTGTGCCCGGTCAGCCAGTTGTACGGGTGGACGTGCCCGCTGATGCGGCCGACGACGTGCGACAGGTTCGTCAGCACGCTGAACTCGTCTCGCAACTTGGCCAGCGGCTGGTGCGACGGCGCGAGGGTGTACTTCGGGCCGGTGTCCTTCGGGAACCAGCCGTGCCGGCCGATGGCACCGGGGATGTAGAAGCAGGCCAGCCGGCGGGGTTCCTTCGCCCCGGATTCGGCCGCGAGCGTCCGCCCGC
>JBBRUO010000739.1:0-2257 GCA_038247725.1 Gemmatales bacterium | reverse complement strand
CCGGTGCCCCGCATGGTGTGCCAGTACGCGACGGCGAACCGGAAGTGGTCCTTCATGGTCTTGCCTTCGACCACTTCGGTTTCGTTGTAATGGCGGAACGCCAGCGGGTTCGCGCTGGTCGGCCCTTCGTACTGAATCTTCGGCACGTCCGGAAAGAACGCCATGTCTGGCCTCGGCTCACGAGAGAGGGAATGTCTGTTGTGTAGCGGCGGACGAGGGGAGCGGATAGGATGATGTGAATCCGTCGGGGCAATCCGACACCTTCGAATGCCGCTGCGGGCGGGTCATCCGCCGCGTCAACTCGGCCGCCGCCGACGGCCTACGGGACAAGTTGAGGGTGGACATGATGGCACCGGCAGGCACGGTGGCTACGATGTGGGGAAGAATCGTGCCCGAGAGGGAGTCGGGATGGACATCGCCGTCGAAATCACCTTGCTGGCTCGACGGCGGTTGCTGGCCGCGTTAGAACGAATCGCCGCGACTCCGATTGACGCCCTCTTGATGGCGGCAACGTATTGCGATGAGGTCGAACGGTTGCTCACGGGTGCACCGGGCACCCCCACCCGGTGCGGTCCTCCGGGCGAGCGGAGAGGGCGAGTCGTGGTGGCTGTTCGCGGACGGCGTCTGGTTCGGATTCACCCGCCGAGACGAAACCGTCGGGCACTGGCCGTTCCGCCGGATCGAGCGCACTTTCACGGTGCTTTCGACTTCAACTCGGCCGCCTGCTGGCGGAACTCCGCCGCCGCCTCGCTGATCGGGATCGCACCGGGCGTGTCTCGTGCCAGGCCGTCCGCCTCCCGCTCCTGATCCGGCGTGAAGGCCGGTCCCGCTGTTCGGTAGAGTTCCGCCGCCGCCTTCGGCGGGACGTAGTACCCGAACGGACGGCCGTCCTCGTCCTCCACGGGTAGCAACCCCGTGTCGCCGCTGAGTTCCATGGCTTCACGGAGCAGGGCGATAAGGAGCGCGTGCTTGCGATCCCCCGACAGCCCGCGTAACAAGCCGGATTCGGTCGATTCAGCGACGGCGTTCATGGCTGGTGTCCTCGGCAGTTTCCACACGGTCCATTCTACCACTCGCGCCCACATCACACCCACTTCATCACCACCCCCAGATAGTTCTCCTTGTCCTTCAGCAGGCCCTCGTAGGCGGTGCCGAGTTGGTCCGGGGTGATGGTGTGCGTGACGAGGCCGTCCAGGCTGAGGCGACCGGAGGCGATCATCCGCAAGAGCCAGTGTTGCGCCTTGTGAATGTCCCACGCGCCGGCCAACCGGGTGTGCGCCGGCTCGAACAGCATGTTCCCGTGCGCCCCGGTCACTTCGATGTACCGGCGGTGCAGGTCGTCGTAGAAGTTCACCTCGTTCGCCTTGCCTCGCGGCGACCCGACCACCACCACTTGCCCGGCGTCCACGGTGTAACTCATGGCGGTCGGAATCGCGGCCGGAACGCCGGTCGCATCGACGACCACCTCGGCCCCCTTCGCGTTCAGGAACGCCTGAAGCTGTGCCTTGACGTCGGGCTGACCTTGGTCGATGACGAGATCCGCCCCGGCTTTCATCGCGGCATCGCGCCGCATCTTCACCGAGTCGATGCCGACCACCGGCGACATTCCCGCCGCGATGGCGCACCGCAGCGCGAACTGCCCGATGATGCCGAGGCCCAGCACGGCGCAACTGCGGCCGAGGGTCAGCCCGACGCGGATGCTGGCCCCGAACCCGTAGCGGGCGATCACTGCGACGGCGGCTTTCTCGAAGCTGAGGTTGTCGGGCATCTTCCACACCCGGCACCGCTCGTGGCCGACGGTCAGCAACTCGGCGCTGGCGTGGTTGCCAGGGTAGCTGACGCGGTCGCCTTCCTGGAAGCCGCCGGGGAACTCCTTGCCGACTTTCAGCACCCGGCCGGCGGCGCTGTACCCGCTCTTGAAGGGGAACTTCCAGTCCGGCATGTTCGGGTCTTGCAGCCACTGGTGACTGCCGGTGTACACGGCCAGTTCGGTGCCGGCGCTGATGCCGCTGTACTCGGCCGCGACGAGGATCTGGTTCGGCGCGGGGTCGGGCAGTTGCACCTCGCGGACGGCGGTCTTGTACGGCTCGGTGATGACGGCTTGACGGGCGGGGTTCATGTCTCGGCATCCGACGGGGAAAGTGGGTGGGGCCGATTCTACAAAACCGCACGGCGGGGGGGCGGGGCAACCGCGATTTTACATTGGATTTTCAAGGGAAAATTCGCGCTTCCCTCATGGACGTCGGGCCTATCAGTG
>JBBRUO010000738.1:0-2267 GCA_038247725.1 Gemmatales bacterium | reverse complement strand
CGGGGAGGCCCGACGGCATGGGGTGTCGGGCCTCCCCGGCCTGCGGCCGGCTCGACCGCGACCTACATCACAACGGTTCAATGGTGCCCGCCGAGGTACATCGGGAACTGCCTCTCCCACACGGGCCAGTCGTGGGCGAAGCCGTCCCACTCCCGCAGCGCGTTGCCGACGCCCTTGCCCCACAGTTTGGCGGACAGTTCACGATTCTGGTGGACGAGTTGGTCGCCGTTGCCGACGGCCAAGATGATGTCCATCCGCCGCAGGTGGTCCAGCCGCCACGGGTCGTGTTCGTAGCCGACGAACTCGACCGGATTCACCTCGAAGATGTTGCGGTCGTGGTAACCGTGGGCGAATCGGCGAATGTCGCAGACCCCACTGAGCGAGACCACTCGGTTGACGCGATCCGGGTGCCGCAGGCCAAAATCCAGCGCGTGGTACGCGCCGAAACTGGCCCCGCAGGTGATTGTGTACGGGTGCGGGTTGTGCCGCTTGGCCAGCGGCAGCACCTCGTTTAGCAGGTAACTCTCGTACTCCTTCTGCCGCCACGCCCGCGCGCCAGGATGCGCACCACGGTCGTACCAGCCGCCGACGCCGTCCACGGTGTTCAAGCAGAACACGTGATACCAGCCGTGCCGCAGGCCGTGGTCGATGCCGCGCAGAAGGCCGCGATCCTCCCACTCGTGGAACTTGCCGAACGAGGTGGGGAAGACGAGGACGGTGGCCCCGCCGTGCCCGTACTCCAGTAACTCCATGTCCCGACGGAGCGACGGACTCCACCAGCGGTGATACTCGCGGCGCATGGGAACCGGACGCTCGGCGCGGAAGGAATCACGATGAGAGGATGGAAGGAATGATGCGGATGGGCGGGGGGAATGACAACTGCCGTGGGCAGCGCTTTCGCGTGCGACCCACGGCAAGTCGAGAGAGAAATCCGGGTTGTGACGACTAAGCTGCCGACGCCGCGGCGAAGGACGTGAACAGCCGCTTCATGCCGGGGTGCAACTCGGCCAGTTCCTCCGGGTGCCACTGGACCGCGACGACGTACTGGTTCGACGTGCTTTCCACCGCCTCGATGATGCCGTCCGGGGCGAACGCCGTTGGCCACAGCGTCGGGGCCAAGTCCTTGATCGCCTGGTGGTGCATGCTGTTCACCGGCACCACCGCTTCCCCCAATGCGTCGCTCAACAAGGAGCCGGACTTCACGGTGATGTCGTGGGCGAGGTACGCCCGGCTCGGCTGTTCGAGCGTCGGGAAATAGTCGTGCTTCATCGCCGCCGGCAGCATCGCGGTCAAGTCCTGGTAGAGCGTCCCGCCGCAGGCCACGTTCAGGATTTGAATCCCCCGGCAGACGGCCAGCACCGGCAGCTTCCGTTCCATCGCGAACGCCAGCAGCATCATCTCGATGGCGTCGCGGTCGTGGTCGGTCGTGCCGCACTTCGGGTGCTTCGCCTCGCCGTACCGCGACGGGTCCACGTCCACGCCGCCGGTGAGGAACACGCCGTCGAGTTTCTCGAAGATGCCGGTCATCGTGTCCGGGTCGCCGGGCAGCAAGGGAATCAGCCACGGCAGCGCGCCGACGGTGCGGAGCGCCTCGACGTAGCGGTGGCCCATGATCCAGCAGTTGGGCAGGTCGCCCCCCGGTTTGCCGGGCAGCGTTTGCGTGGCGATCCCGATGACAGGGCGGGCCATGACGGACTCTCCGCGTTGCGAGCGACTGGGAGAGGGGATTCGGGCTGGCGAATTTTATCGGCCCCACGACGGCAAGTCCACTGCCAAAACCGGCCCGCCAGCAGTTCGCCCCTCGCCGGTGAGAACCGGTACGGATTCGGCGATTTCGCGCGACGCGCGGCCCCCCGGCCGGGCAGAATAGCGGAATGACCGACACGCTGTCACTGCCGTGGGCGGACGCCGTCCGCGATCCCGACGCCGCACTCCTCGCGCGATACGCGGCGGATCGGGATGCGTCCGCGTTCGCCGTGCTGGTTCACCGCCACGGGCCGACGGTGTTCGGCGTCTGCCTCCGCAACGCCGGTCAGCGGCAGGACGCCGAGGATGCGTTTCAGGCCGTGTTCCTGCTCCTGGCGAAGCAGGCCACGGACTTGAAGCAACCCGACCGGCTCGGCCCGTGGCTGTACGGGGTGGCGGTGCGGGTGGCGCGGAAGGCCCGCCGCGCGGCCACCCGCCGGCGGACCCACGAGGCGAAGGGGGCCGCCATGCCGCGACCCGACCCCGGCGGCTCCGACTGGGCCGATGTCGCCCCGGTGCTG
>JBBRUO010000737.1:0-2283 GCA_038247725.1 Gemmatales bacterium | reverse complement strand
GGTTGCGCGAGCAGGTCCGCCTCCAGTTGGAACGCGGGTCGGGGTGCGGGTGCGCGAAGACGGAAGGAGTGTGCCGGCAACTGTTGGCGGTGGAGGTGAGCCTGTGGACGTTCGCCCGGCGGGACGGGGTCGAGCCGACGAACAACGCGGCCGAGCGGGCGGTGCGCCACGCGGTGTGCTGGCGGAAGACCAGCTACGGCACCGACAGCGAGCGGGGCAGTCGATTCGTCGAGCGGATGTTGACAGTGGTGGCGTCGTGCCGGCAGCAGGGCCGCGGCGTCCTCGAGTTCCTCACCCAGGCCGTCGCCGGTCAGAAACCGTCACTGCTGCCGCAAGGGGCGTGAACGGTTACCTCGGTCACAGGCCGAATTGCCGCAATAACCACTCGGAGTATCCGCCGGCGGGTAAAATGCCCGCGCCCTGTGCCACGAATAGCTGGTATCCCGTACCCCCGGTGCCGTATGCTCGCCCGGTTCGCCCCGACCGTGCTGGCCAAAGTCGCCGACGCTGTCGTCCCCGGTGCGGGGGAGATCGTCCGCAAATTGCATGAGTGGTATTTGGACAAGCAGGAGGCAGCGGAGAAGGGCGAAATCCTGAAGGCCCTCCACATCACGGAAGACAAACTGAACGCCTTCGACCGCATGTTCATCCTTCTCGGGCACGAGTGCGGGCAAATGCTCGACCGGGTGGCGGCACTGGAAGCGAAAGGTCAGGACTCGGCCGACGAGATCGCCCGCGAGGTGCTGCGGCACCCGGAGTTGCAAGAACGGTTCGATTCCCTCGGCCTGCTCGTCAGTCTGCTGGAAGACGACGTGCGGCGACTGGCCGGCAAGTACGCCAGCCTGAGCGCGTTCGCGCACGAGTTGAAGGCGAAGCAACTCACCGACACCGAACTGGCCGACTTCCGCGCGTTCCGGCAGGCGAAGCAGCTCCAGGCCACCGGGCGGTTCGCCGAGTCCGAGCCGATCCTGCTGAAGTTGGCGAACGCGCGACCCCAGTCGGCGGCCGTCGCGGTGGCTCGCGCGGTGGCCCGGTACGACGACCCGCCGGCGTTCGACGACGCCCTCCGTCGGGCGGTGAGGTTGAAACCGGACGACGAACTGATGCGGTTGGCCAGCGCCGCGACGGTGGCCGTCACCCGCGCCCGCACCCCGGCCGGTACGCCGACCCCGCCTGCCGGCCGTCGCATCCCACTGGTGGGCGACACCATCGGCGGCTGGCTGCTCGAATCGCGGCTCGGCGGCGGCGGGTAGGGCATCGTCTTCCGCGCCACGAAAGGCGGGCAGACGAAGGCCGTGAAGGTGATGCGGCCGGACCTCGCCGAACACGCCGAGTTGGTAGCGGTGTTCGAGACCGAGGCGTTCAAACTGAACCAACTCCGGCACCCGAACGTCGTCCGCGTGGAGGCGTACAGCTACTGCAAGGCGTCCGACTGCCACTATTTCGTGATGCCGCTGCTGGCCGGGCTGAACCTGGAACAGCATCTGGCCGCGCACGGGGTGCCGTCGGCGGAGGTGGCAATGGGCTGGCTGACGGGGCTGCTGGACGGCCTCGACCACGCCCACGCGAACGGCCTCATCCACCGCGACGTGAAGCCGCTGAACGTGATGATCCTGCCGGATGGCCGGGCGATCCTGATCGACTTCGGCATCGCCGGGCTGGTGGATGTCCCCGGCCACACGCAGGCGATGGGCAAGTCGTCGTTCTTCGCCCCGCCGGAACTCCACGGCCTCGGCGAAGCGGATACGCGGGCCGACCTCTTCATGCTCGCCGCCACCCTCTTTTACGCGCTGCGGTTTGCTGATCAACTGCGCGAGCGACACTCCGGCGAGTACGAGGCGGATTTGGTGCCGGAGCCGTTCCGTAAGGCGTTCGACGCCGCCCTCGCACCCAAGCGCGGCAAACGCCCATCGACGGCGGGAGAGATGAAGAAGCGACTAGGACCACCGGTCATTGCGATGATCGACCCGTGGGCGGACATTGAAATTGACTATCAGGGGTACCTCGCTTACTGGAACACCCACGCCGGCACAACCGACTGGCTGAAGCAGAACTTGTCGCGAGTTGCCCGCTGGAAGCAAGCTGCCGAGGAGGGCTGCGTGCCCGCGATGGTATTTGTCGGGAGATGCTGGGCAGCTGGTGTTGGCCAAACGCAAGACTACTCAACGGCGACGCAGTGGTTTCGCAAGGCGTCCGACGCCGGCAACGCTGTCGCCATGTGCAATATTGGCATCATGTACGCCAACGGCCAGGGGGTGTCCGAAGATCACGCGGAGGCGATGC
>JBBRUO010000736.1:0-2336 GCA_038247725.1 Gemmatales bacterium | reverse complement strand
TAAACGCCAAACCCACTCACGGCGCGAGGCGGTCCTTCGTCCAGCCGGTGGCGGTTTTGCGGAAGCGGACGCGGTCGTGTAGGCGGCTCCGCCGGCCTTGCCAGAACTCGAACACCTCCGGCACAATGCGGTAGCCGCCCCAGTTCGGCGGGCGCGGCGGGTCGCCGTCGGGGAACTTCGCCGTCAACTCCGTTTGTTGTTCTTCGAGAAACTCCCGGCCGGGGATGACCGCGCTTTGCGGCGACGCCCACGCCCCCAACCGACTGCCGAGCGGTCGCACCCGGTAATAATCGTCGGACTCCTTCATTGTCACCACCTCGGCCACGCCCTCGATCCGCACTTGCCGTTCGAGCGGGTGCCACAGGAAGCAGCCCGCGACGTGCGGGTTCGCCGCGATCTCGCCGCCCTTGCGGCTGTCGTAGTTGGTGAAGAACGTGAACCCGCGTTCATCGAGGGCTTTCAGCAACACCGCCCGCGCGGACGGCTTCCCGTCCAGGGCGCAAGTGGCCAGGATGAAGGCGTTCGGGTCGGTCAGTTCGGCACTTACCGCCTGATCGAACCAGTGGCGGAAGAGCGCGAACGGGTCGTCCCCGGCGTCCGCCTCCGACAGCCCGGCGAGGCCATAGTCCTTCCGCAAGTCGGCGAGATTGGGCATGAGTCGTGGCTCGATGGTGGTGGCGAAATCGCGGCGGATTACGAGTGTTTGCCGTTGCCATTGGCCTGCGGTTGCAACCGGCCCCGGAGCCGCGCCAACTCCGCCTCGGCGGCGTCCGCGCGGGCGCGTTCGGCCTCGGCCCGCTGCTGTTGCGTGTCGGCTCGCAGTTCCATGTCATCCGCCCGTTGGCGTTCCGCTTCGGCGATCTCCTGAACGGTCGGCAAACGCTCGCCACCGGCGGGGTTCCACAACCGCAACTCGCTTTCGTCGCGTTCCAGGTGAAGCCCCAACTGCTGGCTGGGCAGGCGGCCGGCTTGCGGGCGAATGGCGACGTACTGCCCGGCCCGCAAACGGTAGCCTTGCATCGACGGCGACAAGTAGTCCTCATACGGGTCGAACAGGAAGTATTCCTTCACCCGCAGCACGTCCCGCCGCTTGTTCCCCCGGTCGTAGAAGAGCAACAGGTTGCCGCTCACGTAGGTGTTCGGGTCGTCGGCGAAGTGGACCTTCAGCGACTCGATCAGATCGACCATGATCTGACGGTGGCGGTCCGTCTCGGCCATCGGTTTGCCGTCCGAGGTCGGGTACAGGTGGTTGGACGTGAATCGCGCTGGCATCAGCATGAGGCGGACCTCTCAGGGATGGCGACTCACCCGCGCTCGACGACCGGCTTGACGGCGCGGGCCGGTTCGCCGATGTAATTCGACCGCGGGCGGATGAGGCGGTTATTCTCCATCTGTTCGATTACGTGCGCCGACCACCCGGACACCCGGCTCATGGCGAACATCGGTGTATACAGGGGGATCTCCAGACCCATCGCGTGATACAGCCGGCCGGCCGGCCAGTCCAGGTTCGGGTACATGCCCTTCTTCTCGGCCATCACCCGCTCGATGATGTCGGCCGTTTCCTCCCACGCTTTCAGTTCCGGCGTGTTGGCCGCCGCCGAGGCGTAAGTCTTCAAGATGCCCGCCCGCACGTCCCCGGCTTTATACACCCGGTGCCCGAACCCCATGACCCGCTCCTTGCGGGCCAAGGCGTCGAGCGTCCACTGTTCGGCCGTCGCCGGCCCGCCGGCCGCCTTCAGCACGTCCATCACCTTCTCGTTCGCCCCGCCGTGCAGCGGCCCCTTCAAGGCACCGATTGCGCCCACAATAGCGGCGTGAAGGTCGGCCAGCGTGGAGACGATGACGCGGGCTGTGAATGTGGAGGCGTTGAACTCGTGTTCCGCGTACAGAATCAGCGACACGTCCAGCGCCTTGACCTCCTCCGGCGTGGGGTCGGTGCCGCGCAACATGTACAGAAAGTTCGCCGCCTGACCGAGTTCCGGCCGCGCCATGACCGGCTGCAACTTCCGGCTGACGCGGTATTGGTCGGCGATCATCACCGGCATCTGGCCGAGTAGCCGTTCGGACTTCTGAAGGTTCGCCTCGTGGCTGTTGTCGCCGGCGTCCGGGTCGAACAGGGCGATCATGCTGACGGCCGTCCGGAGCGCGTCCAACGGCACCGCCCACCGCGGCACCGCCGGGAAGAGTTGCTTCACCGCCTCCGGCAACCGGCGGGCCGTCGCCACCCGCTGTTGGAAAGCGTCGAGTTGCTTCGCCGTCGGTAAGTCGTCGTGCAGCAGCAGGTGTGCCACCTCGTCGAAGGTGCAATGCTCGCACAGTTCGCCGACGGCGTACCC
>JBBRUO010000735.1:0-2338 GCA_038247725.1 Gemmatales bacterium | reverse complement strand
CACCGTCACCGACGGCACCGAGGAGGCGCTGTCGGCCGACCTGCCGAAGCTGGTGGGGCAACTCCGCCAGTGGTTCGACTGGGTCGTGATCGACGCCGGCGTGTGGGCCGACTTGCCAGGCGGGGACGGGACTGCGGCGGCGGCCGACGGGGTGTACCTCGTCACCCGCGAGACGGACATGGAGCGGGACGAGTTCACCGGTCTCCGCGCCGAGATCGCCGCCATCGGCGGACCTGTCCGCGGCTTCGTCAGCACGAAGCAGTGAGGGGAATTCGCTCCTGTTGTTCCCGGTGTCGAGTGGGGCACGCAACTCACCTCCCCTCGTTGAGGGGAGGTCGCCGCGCGGCGGCGGGAGGGGAGTCTTCTTCTGCGTGATGGGGAAGGAATCTCCCCTTCCGGTTGCTTCGCAACCGATCTCCCCTCAACGAGGAGGTGTGAAGATTGGCCCCGACACCCCCACAGCGGGACACTCCTTTCGATTTGTGGATCAGACACCCTCGGTACGCGATTCGCCCGCCCCGCCGTAGAACGTCGGCATCGGAGACTCGCGGAACGGAGTGCCATGAAGATTCGCAACGCCCGGCTGATTCGCGCCGCCGGCTGGATGGGGGCACAGGTGGCGCGGGGGCTGATCCGCTCGCAGCGGTTCGAGTACCGGCACACCGGGCCGGCCGTGTTACCGCCACAGCCCGAACCCGGCCCGCGCTACATCTACCTGCTCTGGCACGAGTACCTGCTTCTCCCACTGACCAAGTACGCCTGTCCGCTGGTCGGCACTCTGGTCAGCAAGCACGCCGACGGGCAAATCCTGGCGAACCTGATTCACGCCCTCGGCTGCAAAACCGTCCACGGCTCGACCAACAAAGGCGGCATTCAGGCCGTCCGCGAGATCATCCGCGATGTCGCCGGTTGCCGGCACATGGCCATCACCCCGGACGGGCCGCGCGGCCCCCGGCGGGTGGCGCAGTCCGGGGCGATCTACCTCGCGGCCAAGACCGGCATGAAAATCGCGCCGCTGGGGCTGGCGTATCAGCGGCCGTGGCGGATGAAGAGTTGGGACCGGTTCGCCGTGCCGAAGGTCTTCTTCCGCGCCAAGATGGTGTCCGGCGAGCCGTTTGCGATCCCGTCCCACGTCCGCACCGACACGCTCGAAACCTACCGGGTGAAGGTGCAAGCCGAGATGGACCGGCTGACGGCCGTCGCCGAACGGTGGGCCGAGACGAATCGCTACGATGACACGGTCGGGTAAGCCCCCCCTGCGAGAGCCTTCCGTGTCTTGGTCCACCCGCCAGTTGCTCACCGACCCGCTGCCCCGCCTGCTGATCGTCTGGCTCATTTGCCTGGGAGTGGCCGCGCAGCGGCTCCGCCACGCCGTCATCGAGTTCGACGCCGACCCCGGAACACCGGCCGACCAGGTGCGGGCCGACGGCAACAACGGACACACGCACATCGACTTCGGCGGGCAGTGGCTGATGGGGCGGATGATCGTGTCTGGCCACGGCCCAGAGCTGTTCCATCGCAACCGCCAGTGGGAGGTCGCGCGGGCCGGGTTCCCCCGCGCGGCGGAAGAGCCACGGACGCGGGCACTCGCCTTCCCGGAGGAACTCCGACCGGCGGCGCTCGACGAGTCCGACGCCCGCCACGACGCCGAGAACCTGATGAGTTGGGTGATGGGCAAGGACTCACCCGCGTGGAACCGGCTGTCGCCATTGGTCGCCCTACCCTTGGCCGGAAGCGGCCCGCTCGACACGGCAGTACTGCTGACGGTCTCCCAGCGAGAAACGACCCCAGAACTGATCGCGGAGTTGGAGACGCCGGCCATCGGCGGCCCGCTTTATCCGCCTGTTCATGCCCTGCTTTACTCGCCGCTCGGGCTGATGGAGCCGAAGCGGGCGTATCGCCTACTCCAACTCGTCTCGGTGGTGCTCGCGGTCGCCTGCGGCTGGTTCGTCCGGGTCATCAGCGGCGGCCGCGTCTGGACGCCGGTGGCGGCCGCCGTCATCCTGCTGTTCCCCGGCTGTCGCTCCGGGTTGGACCTCGGGCAGAATCACGTCCTCACCCTGGCCGTCGTCCTCGGCGGGTGGGCGCTGGCTTCGCGCAACCGCGACTTCGCCGGCGGTGCGGTCTGGGGGTTGCTCGCGTTCAAGCCGGTGTGGGGGCTGGCGTTCGCCGTGGTGCCGCTGCTGCTCGGCCGATGGCGCTTCCTCGCCGGTCTCGCCGTCTCTGGCTTCGGCCTGATCCTCCTGACGCTGCCAGTCGTCGGCGTGCAGGCGTGGTCGGATTGGCTGGCGGTCGGCCGGGAAGCGGCGGCGCTGTACGACGTGAACGAGAACTGGAT
>JBBRUO010000734.1:0-2342 GCA_038247725.1 Gemmatales bacterium | reverse complement strand
GTCGTGATGACGCCAACGCATTTTCGCAGAGTGGCCCTGAGCCGGCAATGACGGCAGGACGCCCGGCGTCAGCGTACCGAACTGAGTCGGCGTGCGAGCAGTCGGACCGCGAACTACATGGGCGTCTCGCCCCCACCGCCAACTCCGCGCCGAGTCGCCGTCCCTCACCCCCGGATGACTGCCAGTACGCCTGGTGCTGTCGGTCAACGGGCGCGCCGTGGCGGACGGGGCGACCGTTAGTGGGAGCGCACAGCGCTGACTCTGGGCCGCTCCTATGTTTCTCCCACTAACGGTTCCCTTCTGCTTGGTCCGATGCCGTTCGCTGCTGAACGCCTTGCCGACCAAATTCGGAAAAATCGTCAAAAGCGTTCGCGGGTGTTCAGCGTAAGGAAGCGACTCTTCGCCGCCTCACCCTCTCAGTTACGGTGACGAGACAACACGCGACACCGCTCCGGCGAACTCGAAGCCGAGGGGATACGGCGAGTCCTACGCGCAGCGGCGCGATGCTCGTTCGCGGCAGAGCGGCGTCCCGACGACTGCACAAATCGCCGCCTCGTGTCGATTATCGGTATCGGGAGAAGTGCCGCGTGGCCGTCCGCAGCGAAGCACCCGGTCGCCACAGATTGATTACCGCACTTCCCCCGCCGCCTGAAATGCTCTGTAGGCAGGAGCGACACCTTGACCTGGATTCGGTTCGATGGAACGACAAATACTCATCCCCAACGAGGTCGCGCCGCGCCTGCGATGCACCCGTCGGCAGATTTACGACCTCTTCGGCGAAGGCGAACTCGCCGGCTTCCGGGTCGGCTCGCACATCAAGATTTTCGCCGACAGCGTGGACGACTACATCCGCCGCCACTCCAACGCGCGACCCCCAGCGAACGAGCCGCCGGGGGTCATCGCGTTGCACCCGGCCCCGCCCAACGTCAGGCCGCCGGACCTTCGAGCGGCTGCCCCGTCGTCTCGTCCGAGTCCAGGGCGGCAGCCGCCGCCGGCGGGCTACCGCTACCTGCGGCCTCGCCCGCCATCGCCGGGAGGTGCTGCAAGTGGCCCATGAAGGTGCCGTACTCGGAGGACAGGTGGCTGTAATGCTTGCTCAACATCGCCGTGGACTTGTGACCCAACATCCCGGCGACGTGGGCCTCCGGCACGCCCTTCTTCAGCATCTCGGTGGCGAAGGCGTGCCGGAAGCCGTACATGATGCCGGTGCTTGAGAGCGTGACCCCCGCCGCCGCGAGTTTCTTCCGTAAACCGCTCATCGCCTTCCCCCAGGCGGTGTCCGTCCACGGGTTCCCCTTGTTGTTCAGGAACAGGGGGCCGTCGGGCCGCTCGGCCACCAGCCGCTTCGTCAGGGCGACGAGCGTAGGGTTGAGGACGATCACCAGCGGCCCGCCGCTGTCCATCGTCTTGTGGTCCTCCATCACCCACGACGGGAACGGGGTTTCGTGGAAGTGCTTGGCCGTCACGGCGGCGATCATGTGGGGCCGGGTGCCGCTGAACCGGCAGGCGATCAAGAAGTCCTTGAGGCGGGGGTTGGCGTGCGCCAGCAGCTTCTCGAAGTCGTCGTTGGAGGTCATGCTCTCCCGCCCCCGGCTCACGATGGGCGGGATGTCGAGTCGCTTCGACAGCGGGTTTCGGGTGGCGATCCCCTGCTTGACCGCCCAGTTGAGGGTGGTCAGGATGCACACCATCGCGCCGCGCTGCGTACTCTTCCCCCAGCCGGGGTGCTTCTTGAGCAGGTGATCGACGTGGACCGCCTTCAAGTCCCTGATCTCGACATCGCCGTGAACGTCGGTGAACGCCTGGAGGTGGAGCGTGTAGACCTTCAGAGTCTTCGGCTTCTTGTTCCGGGCGATCCAGTCGAGGAACTGCTCGGCCACCACCGAGAAAGGGTTCTTGTCCCCGGCGGTAGTTACACGGGAGAGGGCCATCAGGTCGTGCCACTTCTCGAACGCCTCGGTCTTGTCGGCGGCGAGAGGAACCTGCCGCCCGTCGTGCCAGACGTACCACCTGCCCCGACCTTCGCGGAACCACGGTTCGGATCGTCGTGCCATTGTCGTCGCCCTCATCCTGGGTAAAAAGAATAGTTTCCCACCGGATGGGCAAGTATAATTCCGTGCCGGTTCCGTGCCAATCCAAGTTGGCGACTTTCCGTAAGGTGTTGCAATGACTGGAGTTGACCAAGAGAAGACGGGCCTCGGTAACTACTTCATCGCCAATTACCCGCCCTTTTCGTTCTGGAAAGGGGAAACGGTGCCGGAAGCGGAAGCCGCACTGAATCGCCCGCCGGTCGCCGGTACGCCGCTCGGCCTGTACCTGCACATCCCGTTCTGCCGCAAGCG
>JBBRUO010000733.1:0-2362 GCA_038247725.1 Gemmatales bacterium | reverse complement strand
GTTGTTCGAGCCGCTCAAATGGTCCGGCGTCGTGCTGGACGAGGCGCAGACGATCAAGAACCCGAACACGAAAACCGCGCAGGCGGCCCGCGCCATCGCCGCCGAATACCGGGTCGCCCTGACCGGCACCCCGGTGGAGAATCACGTCGGCGACCTGTGGGCGCTCGGCCAGTTCCTCAACCCCGGCCTGCTGGGCAGCGCCAGCTCGTTCCGCGATCAGTTCTTCACCCCCATTCAGCGGCACCGGGACGCGGCGGCGGCCGAGAAGTTGAAGAAGCTGACCGGGCCGTTCCTGCTGCGGCGGCTGAAGACCGACCCGACCGTCATCCGCGACCTGCCGGCGAAGATCGAGACCACCGAGTATTGCACCCTCACCCGCGAGCAGGCGTCCTTGTACGCGGCCGTCGTCGATGAGTTGAGCGACGCCATTTCCGGCAGTGAGGGGATTCAGAGGAAGGGGCTGGTCCTCGGCGCGCTGTCGAAGCTGAAGCAGGTGTGCAACCACCCGGCGCAGTTCCTCGGCGACCGCTCGGCCATCCCGAACCGCTCCGGCAAGCTGACCCGCCTGACCGAGATGTTGGACGAGTTGCTCGACGCCGGCGACAAGGCGCTGGTGTTCACGCAGTTCACCGAGATGGGCGACATCCTCCGCCGGCACCTGCAAGAGACGTTCGCCCGAGAAGTGCTGTTCCTGCACGGCGGCACCTCCCGGAAGCAGCGGGACGCGATGGTCGAACGCTTCCAGTCGCCCGCCGGACCGCCGATCTTCCTGCTGTCCCTGAAGGCCGGCGGCACCGGGCTGAACCTGACGGCGGCCACCCACGTGTTCCACTACGACCGCTGGTGGAACCCGGCCGTCGAGACGCAGGCCACCGACCGCGCCTTCCGCATCGGCCAGAAGCGGACGGTGCAGGTGCATCCGTTCGTTTGTTCCGGTACGTTGGAAGAGAAGATCGACGAGATGCTCGCCCGCAAGCGGGAAGTCGCGGCGTCGGTGGTCGGCACCGGCGAGGCGTGGCTGACCGAACTGGGCGACGACCAACTGCGGGACGTACTCACGCTCCGGCCCGACGCGGTGGAGGATTGACCATGTGGTTCCACGACTACTCCCCGAAGTCCCGGCCCCTCGCGGTGGCTGGCGGCATCAAGGCGCAGACCAAGACTGGCGCGTTCGGCAAGACGTGGTGGGCGAAGCGGTGGATCGCAGTACTCGAAGGCTTCGACATCGGGTCGCGGCTGGCGCGCGGCCGCAGTTACGCCCGCAAAGGGCAGGTCACGGCCATCAAGATCGACCCCGGCAAAGTGACGGCGAAGGTGCAGGGGTCGGACCCGAAGCCTTACGCCGTCTCCATTCAAATTGACCGGTTGTCGGAAAAGGACTGGGACAAACTGGCCGGCGAGTTGAACACGCAAGCGGCGTTCGCCGCGAAGTTGCTAGCCGGCGAGATGCCGCAGGACATCGAGTCGGCGTTCACCAAGGCCGGGCTGTCGCTGTTCCCGAAGTCGCTGAAGGAGATCAAGACGGACTGCTCGTGCCCGGACTACTCGAACCCGTGCAAGCACATCGCGGCCGTGTACTACCTGCTCGGCGAGGAGTTCGACCGCGACCCGTTCCTGCTGTTCCGGCTGCGCGGCACCGACCGGGAAAAGCTGTGCGGGCGGCTGTCGGCCGGAGCCGGAGCCACAACGACGGTCGCCGAGGAACCGGCCCCGCCGAGCGCGGCCGACCCGCTGCCGACCGACGCGGCGGCGTTCTGGGGCGCGGAACCGTTACCGGCGGACGTGTGCGGCGAAGTGCGGTTGCCGCCGGTGGACGCCGCCGGCCCGAAGCGACTAGGCGGGTTCCCGTTCTGGCGCGGCACCGAGCGGTTCCTGGACGCGCTCACCCCGACCTATTCCGCCGCCGCCCGCCGGGGACTGGCCGCCTTCGATGCCGCCGGCGGTCAGGTGGGTGACCCCGGCGAATGACCAAATCGGATCGGAAAATGAAGCGGCTCCCAAATTGGAGGATGCCATTACGAAGAGCGTCGGCGAACAGATCCTCCGGGTTTTGAAGGCGATCGACCGTCCGGGGTCGTTCTGCGTCAGTGGGAGTCGCACGGCCCCGCTGCCGGGCTTGGAGGTCAATGGCGTTGGGCCGGTCGGGCTTCCGCTCGCCTCCGCTCAGGTGCACGAGGTCAAGGCGCACTGCCGACAAGCGCCCCACGGCAAGGGCGTGCAAACGCTCGTGGACACCCGCGTCCGCCGCGTCTGGCAGATGGACCCCGACGGGTTCTCGCTGACGAACCCCGACTGGCAGACGTATCTGGACGAAACCGTCCGAATCGTGCAGCGGGAGTTGGGTCTGGAGAATGAGAAACTC
>JBBRUO010000732.1:0-2363 GCA_038247725.1 Gemmatales bacterium | reverse complement strand
TGGCCCCATTCCTGGTTCTCGCCATCGGCTTGGCCGGCACCCTGTTCGGCCGCGAGACGGCCCGCGTGCGGGTGTCGGCCGAGGTCGCCCGGTTGGTCGGGTCGGAGGGCGGGCGGGCCGTGCAAGCCGTGGCCGAGAGCGCGGATCGGGTCGGGATGCCGACGCTCGGCTCGGCCGTCGGGCTGGCCATCCTGGCGATCGGGGCGGCCGCCCTGTTCGGCCAACTGCAAGACGCCCTGAACACGATCTGGGGGGTGCAACCGCGGCCGAGCCGATTGTGGGCGTTCGGACTCGTCCGGGACCGCCTCCTTTCCCTCTCGATGGTACTCGGGACGGCATTCCTGCTGCTCGTCTCGCTGGTCGTCAGCAGCCTGATGGCCGCCCTCGCCGACCTGCTCGGGGACTGGCGGCTCGGGAGCGTCGGACTCGCCACCGCCGCTCTGTTCGACTGGACAGTCCTCGCCGCCCTCTTCGCCCTCATCTACCGATACCTGCCGGACGCCAAAGTCGCTTGGCGGGACGTGTGGTTCGGGGCGGCGGTCACGGCCGGCCTGTTCGCCGTCGGCAAGTCGCTGATCGGCCTGTACCTGGGTCGGGCCGCCGTCGGCACGGCGTTCGGGGCGGCCGGGTCGCTCGCCGTCCTCCTGGTGTGGCTGTATTACGCCGCGCAAATCTTCCTGTTCGGGGCCGAAGTGACGCGGGCCTGCGCCGACCGGATGGGGTCGCGCGTTCGACCGAAGCCCTACGCGGAGGCGGCCGACGCCGGGGGTGATGTCCCAGCCGCCGGTTGACACCCGGAGCGGACCTTTCGGCAGGTGGTCGAACCTCCCGCGCTCTCGGCCTCTCCCTGTCGCCACCACCGAGGGAATCGCCGTGTCCGCCTCCGCTGCCCACCCGACCGCGCACACCGTCCCGTATCCGGTGCTGTTCAACGCCTGGAAACACCACGCCGGGTGGGTGCGGGGGCGAATCGCAGTCGCGGCGGGTGGCGGTGAGGACGGGCTGAAGCGACTCGCGGATGCGGTCGTCGTGTGTGGCACGAAACTGATGGACTTCTACCTCGGCGACCTGACACCGTGGCAACTCGGCGAGCGGGCGCTGACGCATCTTGCCGCCGTGGGAAAGGCCGACTTCCCCGCCTTCCGCGACTGGCTGGAACCGCAGGGCGGGTACGCGCCGTTCGAGGTGCCCGAAGACGGCTCCCGGTGGATCCTCCGCGCCGGCGACGAGGCGGACCGCTACGTCCACCTGCACCCCGGCCGGTACTCGCCGCACACCGTCCGCGTGCCGGGGATCACGCTGAAGACGGCCATTGTCACGTTGGCTCTCGCCCGCCAGACCGGCGCGGACCCGCTGTCGGTGGCGGTGGTGAACGACGCGCGGAAACGGTTCCTGGCGCTGCCACCGGTGGCAGCCGTGGACCCGAAGAACGGCCTCGGTGAAGTGCTATGCCTGCTGGCGGGGTGAAGTGGCTCTTACCAGTCGCCGGGCACTTCCCCGCCGGCCGGCGTGACCAGCGCCCAGTAGGTGTCGTAGGAGACGCTACCCTTCAACGTGCGAACGGACCCGTCCCCCATGCCGACCAACATCCCGGAGGCGTGCGGCGTCTGGGCCATGAACGGCTCGCACTGCGGACGCGAACCGCACGCTGCGCGAACACGCGCGTTCGCCGCGCCTTGGATCTCCGCGTTCCCGTTCGCCTCTTCCAGCGTGACGAACTCGGCGCACGGCCGAACCTGAAACGTAAATGGTGGTCGCTGGGGAGCGGGGGGGCCAGCAAGTGTGTAGATCGGAACGATCCCGGTCGCCTGCCGCGCGAAAAGCGGTGCCTCGCCACCGAACGCCGCGCTTTCGTTGCGGCCGAGTGTCCAGTTGAAATCGACACTGGAGCCGCAGTGGCTGTAGTGTTCGCCGAAGAAGAGCGTTTGAGAGAGTCCGTCGCTGCTCCTCGCCAGACTCGGCCCGGCAAAGTACCCACCCATCACCTGCGCATTATAGGCGTAGCTGATGTGGTGGTAGAGTTTCCCGACTTTCGGCGGGGAGTCGGGGGCACGACGTAGGTCGGCGTATCGTAACGTCGGGTCGGCGGGGCTGAGGAAGACGCGGACATAGCCAGCGTGGTTCATCGCTTCGAGGTACGGGAGAAGCCGCGAGAAGACCGTCACGATGCCCGTGCCTGGTGGCCGCGAGTACGGGGCGATGTCGATCGGTAGGGCACCGCCACTATCCCCGGCGTACTGTTGGCACGCGAGCGAAATCTGCTTCAAGTTGTTCATGCTGGTGGTGCGAGCCGCAGCATCCCGCACCTTCTGAATGGCGGGAAGCAGCAACCCGATCAGGATGGCCAGCAGGCCGATCACGAG
>JBBRUO010000731.1:0-2395 GCA_038247725.1 Gemmatales bacterium | reverse complement strand
GAACCCGTTGACGTTGTCCCAAGCGTGTGCCGTGCGGGTGAGCCGGTCTGGACACCTCCCCTCAACGAGGGGAGGTGTCCAGACCGGCTCACCGGCAACGGAATGGGACAGTCCCAGCGGGTTCGTGTATGAGACGGTATCCCACCATACAATTCCGGAAACTCCGCCCTCTCCCCGGTGGGGTGTTTACCTTTCCCCCGCCGTCGGAGTCCGCCGAATGTCTTCCCCCGTGGCCGGAAACCTGTTCGAGCAAAGTCCCGTGTACCGAATGGCCTGTGAACAACTGCGGGCCGTCGCCGGCCGTATGCCGGAATATGACATCGGCATCATGGACCGCCTCATGGTGCCCAAGCGGTCGCTGGTCGTCAGCATGCCGGTGCGGATGCGGGACGACAGCACGCGGGTGTTCGTCGGCTACCGCGTCCAGCACTCGCTCACCAGCGGGGCCAGCAAGGGCGGCCTGCGGTACGCCCCCAGCGTGGACATCGGCGAGGTGGCCGCGCTGGCCATGTGGATGAGCTGGAAGTGCGGCATCATGAACCTGCCGTTCAGCGGGGCGAAGGGCGGCATCGCCTGCGACCCGGCCGAGTTGACCGTTCAGGAAAAGGAGCGGCTCACCCGCCGGTTCACCGACGAGGTCCTCCCGATCATCGGCCCCCGCACCGACATCATGGCCCCGGACATGGGCACCGACGAGCAGACGATGGCCTGGATCTACGACACCTACAGCGTGAAGGTCGGGTACGCCTGTCCGGAGATCGTCACTGGAAAGCCCGTGGAACTCGGCGGGTGCGTCGGCCGGCGGGAGGCGACCGGACGGGGTGTCGTGTACTGCATCGTCGAGGCCCTCAAGGAGCTGCGACTGCCGGTCGAGGGTTCGACGGCGGTGGTGCAGGGGTACGGCAACGTCGGCTCGGTGACGTGCGACGAGCTGTACCGCCGGGGGGTGAAGGTGCTCGCGGTGTCCGACCGTTACGGGGCGGTGTTCAACAAGGACGGGATCGATATCCCGGCCCTCAACCGCTACGCCTTCGAGAACCCGGAGAACCCGCGGAAGAGCATCCAGGACTTCCCCGGCGGCGAGCCACTGAACCCGGCCGACCTGCTCACCACGCCGTGCGACGTGTTGGTTCCCGCGGCGATGGAGCGGCAGATCACCGCCGAGAACGCCGGGCGGATTCGCTGCCGGGTGCTGGCCGAAGCGGCGAACGGGCCGACCACCCCGGAGGCGGACAAGATCCTGGCCGAGAGCGACATCTTCATCATCCCGGACGTGCTGTGCAACGCCGGCGGGGTGACCGTCTCGTACTTCGAGTGGGTGCAGGATCTCCAGCAGTTCATGTGGGATGAAAACAAGGTGAACGAGGAACTGCGGAAGCAGATGCTCAAGGCGTTCGCGCGGGTGCGGTCGAAGGCGCTGGAGCGGAAGCTGCCCATGCGGATGGCCGCGCTCAGCCTCGGCGTCGAGAAGGTGGCCAACGAGAAGGCCAAGCGCGGCCTGTACCCGTGAGGGGTGAGCGGGCGCTTGTCAGCCCGCCACGCCAACACGGGGCGGACCACCAGGGGGCTGGATGTCACCGGCCGGGCCACGCCCGACGCCCCGTGCTGGCGCGGCGGGCTAACAAGACCAAAGCAAGCGGAGCCGACCTCACTTCCGTGGCACGACCAGCGTCACCGGACGAGACGGGCCGAACCCGGCCCCACCGTCGTCGTCGGCGAACAGGATCAGCGTGTGAATGCCGGGGGCGAGTTTCTCCACGGTGACGGTCGTCGGGTCGGCGTCGGACACGGCGATCTGGTGCGGGCCGTCGCGCAAGAACGTCTTCAGGTGGGTCGTTTTCCCCGTGACGGTCAGCTTCTCGTTGGCTGGGTAGGTTTGAAATGGCTTGCCGTCGCCGAGCGAGGCCGGCGCGGTGATGCTGAGGCCCGGCTTCTGGGTGACGAACGCCCGCCACACGGCGGCCGTGCGGTGGTCCGGGAACCACGACAGAACGGGCACGTCCGTCGGCGCGTCGGCGAACTTGCGGATGCTGCCCGTCGCCGGGTTGCCGCTCCAGGATCCGACCCAGCCGTCTTCCTGCTTCAGCGGGTTCAACTTCACCGGCCCTTGGCGGGCGTCGGCGTCGGCCGGCAGTCGCAATCGCACGCACGAGTCGAAGAACGGCAGCACCAGGTTGTTCGCCTGACCGAACTCGTGCTTGCGGCCCCACTGCGGGGCGATCCCCCACAGCGCCCCGGCGGCGCGGGCGTCGGGGAGCTTCTTGCTCAGGATTTCGAACTGCTTGCCGTCGCGGTCGCCGAACACGGTCAGCATCGGGATGGCGCGGCCGGCGGCGGTGGTGGGCCCGACTTCCAGGCACACCGGCGCGGCGGCAATGGTGCGGTCGGCCAACTG
>JBBRUO010000730.1:0-2407 GCA_038247725.1 Gemmatales bacterium | reverse complement strand
TCGGCGGAGGCATCCGCCGCGTCACTGCGGGGGAACGACGAACTCTCGATCCGATTCGCGATGACCGAGTTGTGGGGAAAAGGCGTCCAACCCCTCCGACTCCCTCCGGTTCAGGCTGACCGGGGGACACACGCCCGCCCAGGCAGCCGCACGCGAGGAGCCATCGCCATCGGCCGTCATCGGGGCGCGGGGCGTGTGAACCCCGATGACGACCGACGGCGACGGCTGGCGATCTCCCCAACGAGATTGTCGGGACGATGTCCCAGGAAATTGGGTGCGGGTGCGGTCCTGTTCGGCGGACTCTCGGCCTCGGCCGCGACGCATTTTCAGACCGGGCGTTCGACCGGTGGTGCGTGAACCTCCGGCCGAACCTGTTGTCGCGTCGTCACTCACCGTCGGGTCGGACGAGCGTGCGAATCGTGTCGCCGAGTTCGTCCTCCGTCAGCGTCCAGTAGTCGGCCGCGAGCCGTGCCACCACGCGGAACTTGAGCCGCTGGTAGACGCCGAGAGCCACTACGTCGTCGCCGAGTACGTCAGCCGCCAGTGCGAGGGCGAGTTGCGCCGGCCCGCTCCCGCCGTACCCCCACTCGAAACCCGTCAGCGAGTGGCGATGGAGGTCGAGCCGCAGGGCCAGAGCGAGTTCGCCGCCGTCATCGGAGACGGTCACGGCGCAGCCGTCGGCCGTCCGGCGTCCGGTATAGGTCTTCATGGGAATGTCCTGAGGGTAATGAGTTGGAGAGGGCGAGAGGTCCGGTGGTGCAGGACCAACCTCTCGCGTGTCGTCTTGGCGATCGGGACCGGGAATCGGCCCGTCGCCGTCGTGTCACCTCGTCCGTCTGTCGTCAGGCGGCCAGGGCGAGCAGATTCCCGGCCTGAACGTCCAGGGCCGCCCGGTCGCCGGCGTATTCCACCTGCCCGGCCAACCGCGTCAGCGCGTCCACCAGGGCGAAGATGGTGTACCGACCTCCGGCCACCATCTCGACCGCTTGCTTCGCCAGCCCGCGACTCAGCCCGTGCTTGGCCAGCGCCTTCATCACCTCCTCGGCGTCGCTGCCGAGTTTCTCCCGCATCGCCTTCTTGATCACCGCCGCGAACCCGTCCCGACGCTCGTCCCGCTTGGCGACGAGGGCTTCGACGTGCCGGCGGATGTCGTCCAGCGCCGTGCCCACCCGAGCCGTGTGCTTCCGGGTGAAGTCGATCACCTCGACCGCGTCCCAGACGATGTGGTTCGCGCACACCTTCTGGAACCAGAACGTCTGGATGCCGACCGACCGCTTGCCGACCTCCGAGTTCCAGACGAAGAAGCCGGGGGCGAACGCCTCCCCGTCGATCTCCGCCCAGCCGGACGGATCAATCAGGAAGCAGAACAGGTCCTGCTCCCCGCAGTAGAGTCCCGTCGCCCCGTTGAACCCGGCCTGGGGCGGCGTGAAGTCGGTCGCGTACTCCTTCAGCATCCCGACCAGGTCAGCGTTGTGCAGCCGCGTGTACGCCGTCCCGTGGACCGAACGGATGCCGTCACCGCGGGTGAGCAGTTGGAGCGGCTTGTTGCCGCCCGGCAGCGTCTCTCGGAACGCCCGAGAAGCCGTGTCCGGGGTGAGTCGGTTGACCGTCTCCTTGCTGACGCGGGCCAGCCCGCACAGTTGCCCGAAACTCCAGTCGTTCAGCGTGAACGGCCCGTCGGTGCCGGCCCGCAGGCCGAACCGTCCGTCGGGGGTGGCCTCGGGGACGAGCATCGACGGCGACACCCAGGCGTCGGCCGATTCGTCCTTCTCCCGCCGGCAGTGGGCGAGCAGCGCGTCGAGCGACGGGAACCGTTCGTCCGGCGCGCGCCGGAACAGTTCCCCGCTGGCGCGGGTGAGATTTTGCTTCGTCATGGCGAATCCTCGAAAGGGAACAGGGAATAGGGGGTTGAGAAACCAAAACGTGTTTGCACCACCGGCCTCTCGACCGGACGCTTAGGCAGGTGGTCGTGAAGTCGGGGAAGTCGTCTACAGAACGGGCGGTGGAAAAGGACTGCGGGGACACCCTGTCAATTAGCACGGATCTGATGGGAGTAACAACCGGCCGGTGACCTTCGGGGCACGCGCGTCTTATCAAGTGGAGGAAAATGTGGCTTCGACGCCGGATACGAGGAGATGAAGCTCCCCTTTGTGACGCGCTGAGTGAAATGCGACTTCCTCTACACCGTGGAGATCCGCCCGCCGGTCGATGCGACCGAAGTACCCAAGAGATGTACTGCCCAGCGGTCCTGGCGAACGCGTGGTGTTGCAAAATCGCCCTGAACCCGGCTTATCGGGAAGTTAACAGCTCGACACACGCAAGGTCTGCCCAGGTGCATGCCCCGCGGTCTTCCATGATTTGAAGTGCATTGAGGAACGCGACCTCAACTGGCGTAGTTGCGGCGATG
>JBBRUO010000729.1:0-2409 GCA_038247725.1 Gemmatales bacterium | reverse complement strand
TCGCCCTCATGCTGCTCCCCGCCGCGGTGCCCGCCGCCGACGCCGACCTGGCGAAGCTGTTCCGCACCTATTTGGACGAAGAGTGCGCGCGGCACCCGGCCTACGCCACCGCGCAGGGCTTGCTCAGCGGGCTGACGCCGGGCGTCTCGCCGGTCAGGGTGAAGATTTCCTTTTCGTAAAAGCCGATAGCCCCCTGGTTCCGCTTGATGGCGATCTCGGTCAGCACCTTCGGGCAGCGGGCGAGCAGCTTCTTGTCGGTCTTGTCCATCGCGGCGGCCACGACTTTCGGGATGGCGGCGATCCGCTTGGCGGCGTTCTCGATGTTGCGCGCCTTGGGTAATGTGGATTGCGTTAACAAGGTGAAGACGCAGTCCGATATATACAGGCCGAACTCGCGGGGGTCGTATTCAAATGGGTCGAGACCGAGTTTATTCAACTCGATCTGTGCATCCAGATTGCGATTCCAGATGCGGTAGTCGATCTTGCCGGCGGGTGTGAGTGTGGACGTGTCGAATTTGGCCAGCCGGTCGGCCCACGCGACCGTGGCGGCGAACGCCTTCCGCCGCGCCTCCGGGCTGAGGTCGTCCAGGCGGTCGTCGTGGTCGTGGTTGCCCTGCGCGGTGGCGTAGGCCGGGTGCCGCGCGCACTCCTCGTCCAGGTAAGTGCGGAAGAGCTTCGCCAGGTCGGCGTCGGCGGCGGGCACCGCGGCGGGGAGCAGCATGAAGGCGACGAGCGGGAGGAGTCGGGGCATGGGGGTCTCGGAGTAGGTCCGGCTCGCCGAGCCGGACTTGGGGGCGAAGTCCGTCCCGGCGGGACGGACCTACTCAACGCGGTCACTGCTTCTTGATCGGGAGCGGCGGCGGGACCGCGCGTTGAACTTCCCGGAACTTCTGCTGCGCGCTCACTCCGAGCATCATGGTGAGCAGCATTCCGGTCTTCCCGCTCACCCGCAGTTCCTTCCCGCCGGTCACGTTGATGCCGGAGTACGAGATGAACTCCGGGATGCGGCTCCCCATCTGAGTAATTTCGGCGGTGAACTGGTTCGGCGGTAGCAGTTTCACCGTGCGGGCGGCGTGCGCGGTCAGGTCGAAGACGGTGCCGGTGGCCGGCTTCAGGGTCATCGCCCGCTTTAGTTCGGCTACCGCGTCCGGCCCGACGGCGGCGTACACCGCGTCCTTGCCGAAGGCGAGCAACAGTTTGAAATTCTCGCCGAACACCCGGACCAGGTCGGGCGTCTGGGCGGGCGTCGTCGTGACTTCGTGGACGGCCACACCACCCACTTTCGCAGCGTCTAGTTTGATGAAGTCGGCCGCCGCCTCGGCCGCCACGCGGAACGCTTTCTCCACGTCCTTCGTGTCGTCCATCGCCACGGCCGCCACGCCGGTGTAAAGGCCGCCCTTGTTCGGACCGGCCAGCGCGAATCCGCCGTCCACTTTCCCGCTGCTGACCGCCTTTTGCACCTGCTCGCCGAGGGCCGCGAGTAGTGGGGCGGCTTCCTTCGGCGCGTCCGCCGAGACGAGCGTCAGCCATTCCTTGAGGAACGCCCCGCCCGTCGCCCGCAGTTCCTTCGGCAGTGGCGTCGGCAGTACCGCCCACCCGCCGAGGACGGATTCCTTCGTCGTCAGTTGGTGGAACCGGCCGACCGGCGCTTTGATCGCGGCCACATCCGTGGCGAACGGCGTGTTCGACTTCGGCACGAAGACGAACTCCGTTTCCAGGTTCGTCGTCTTGGTGTCCAGGTGCAAGCCGAGCGTGGCCTTCTCGCACTCAGTGAAGAGGGAACCCAGGCTTCGCTTGCCGAGCTTCAACAATTCCTTGGCGAACGACGGGAACGACGGCGGCATGTCGCGCGGCTTCCGCTGCTCCAGTTGGTCCAGGTCGGCCATCAGGTTCAAGTCGATGGCGTCGAACAGCATCTGACGGAGGGCGTTCGGCACGCGAGCCGGGTAGGCGGTGATGGTGACGTGCTGGGTGGCCTTCGAGTCAACCAGTTTGGCCAGGGGGATGAGTTTGTCCTTGTCCAGCACGCCCGGCTCGGCGTTGATCGAGACGTACAGCAGTTTGCCGCCGTCGGCGAACTGGGCGTAAAGCGGAACCGGGAAGACGCCGTCCGGCGGTTGCAAGTTGTAGCGGCCGGCTTTGCCCGGTTCCGCCTTGACCCTCAGGTCCATCTTCTCCAATACCACGAGGGCGTCTTTCTCGGTGGTCGTCGGGATGACCAGCACGCCGCAGGACTGCTCCACGTTCTCGCGGAGGTACAGGTAGCCGGCGACGGGGCGGGCGAGGTCGAGGGCCGGGGCCGCCGTCTTGCCGAAGAAGCCGGCCCACGTCTCATCGATATCCTTCGTCAGTTCGTCGCCGCCGAGCAACTTGGCGACCGCCTTCACGTCGGCCAGCAGCGTCTTGCCC
>JBBRUO010000728.1:0-2414 GCA_038247725.1 Gemmatales bacterium | reverse complement strand
TCTGAACCCCAAATAAGTCCGAAACACGAGTCCGAGAGCGACCCTTCGATTGCCAGGGGTGGGTCGCTCTCGGAGACAGCGACCCACCCCAACGAAACGACTCACCGGCGGGCGCGGGCGAACGGCGGCGGCGGGGCGGCGGCGTCCACGCGGGCGGGCACCGACTTGCCGTTCCACCGCATGTTGTTCAGCGTCGTGACGGCGTACTCGGCCAGTTCGCCGGGCACGTCCACCGTGCTGTGGCGGTCCAGCACGTCGATGCTGCCGAGGTCGCGGCCGGTCAGCCCGAGTTCGTCCTGGAAGGCGTTGAGCAACTCCCGCCGGCCGACGCCCGACTGCTTGCCGACGCCGATCCACAGGCGGACCATCGCGCCGCCCCGCGGGGCCGTCACGCCCTCCGGGCGGCGGTGGTCCGGCTTCGCCCCGACGATCCGCTGCCGCGGCGCGTGCGGGGTGTGCGGCGGGCGGTTCGGCCCAGAACTCGGTCCGGAACTCGGCCCGGCGATGGGCAGGATGTCCGGGGCCGGGTCGGCCGGGTGGGTGGCCTTCGCCAGCACCGCCAGCACCGCCGCCGCCACGTCCAGCGGTTCGCCCCCGGCGAGGAGCGGTTCCAGCGTCTTCTTGAACTCGTCCAACCCGCCGGCGGCCAGCGTCTCGGCGATGGTGTCGCGGGTGCGGTCCAGCCGCTTGGCGCGGATCTCGGCCTTGGTCGGCACGTTCGCCGGGATGAGCCGCCGGCCGATCATCCGCTCCACGGCTTGCAGCAGGTACTTCTCGCGCGGGTCGGCCAGGGTGATCGCCACCCCTTCCCGCCCGGCCCGCCCGACGCGGCCGATGCGGTGGGTGTACGTGTCGGGCGACTCCGGCACGTTGAAGTTGACGACGTGCGACAGGTGGTCGATGTCCAGGCCCCGCGCCGCCACATCCGTGGCGACCAGCACCGGCACCGCCCCGCTGCGGAACTTCTGCATCACCCGGTCCCGTTGCTCCTGGGTCAACCCGCCGTGGATGGACTCGGTGCGGAAGCCGGCGTTGAGCAGGTCGTCGGCCAGTCCGTCGGCGTCGGCGCGGGTGCGGACGAACACCAGGGCCGAGGTCGCCCCCTCGTGCGACAGCACGCGGGCCAGGGCCAGCGGCTTCAACTCGCGGCGGACCATCACCACCCGCTCGCGGACCTTCGGGGCCTCGCCGGCGACCTGCTTCGGTCGGGCGATCTCGATCCGCTCCGGGTTCCGCAGGTGCTTCTGCGCGATCTGCGCGATCCGCGGCGGCATGGTGGCCGAGAACAGCAGCGTCTGGCGTGTGGCCGGGGTCGCCGTCAGAATGGCGTCGAGGTCGTCGGCGAAGCCCATGTCCAGCATCTCGTCGGCTTCGTCCAGAATCACGGTCCGGATGCCGGTCAGGTCCATCGTGCCGCGCTTCAGGTGGTCGAGCGCGCGGCCGGGGGTGGCGATGACGATGTCGCAGTTGTTCCGCAGGGCGCGGATCTGATCGGCGTACCCGGACCCGCCGTAGACGGCCGTGGTCTTGATCTTCAGCGGCGCGCCGTACTCGCCGACCGCCTTGGCGACTTGAATGGCGAGTTCGCGGGTGGGCACCAGCACCAGGGCGGACGGCCGGGCGCGGTCGGGGGCGGCGGCCAGCCGGTGCAACAGTGGCAGCCCGAAGGCGGCCGTCTTACCGGTGCCGGTGGCGGCCAGACCGACCACGTCGCGGCCGGTCAGGATGGCCGGAATGGCGGCCGCCTGGATCGGCGTCGGTTCGGTGTACCCGGCGGCGGTGACGTGGGTCACGAGCGTGTCGTTCAGACCGAGGGTGGCGAACGCGGAAGGAATGGGAACAGTAGTCGTATCGGACAAGAAACGAACCTTTGCCCCGACGCGGGGCCGGGGTCGAACGAGGAGCGGAGATCGGCGAGGGGACGTGGGACCGCGAGAAGTGCGGCGCGCTGTCCCGAGTGATCAACAGACAAGCATTGTAGCGGCGAGTTCGCCCGCCGGAAGACACTTCGGGGAAAATGTCGCTGGTGGCCGATGACCCGCGAGCGCGAGCAACAGGGTACTGCGTGAGACTACTCAGTCGCTCACGCTAGCACAGGTCCTGCCATTAGGTTCGCCACTGTTTGGAGGGGATCGCTTGCACGGGGTTGGCTCACTGAGCCACTTCGTCAGCCGGGATATCTGGATGTGCAGAGATGACACGGAATGGTGCCTCTTGGGACCACTCCGGCTGTTCGACATCGCCCCGGCGGAGTTCAGCGCGGATGAGGTGGAGTCGTCATCCGTGAGAATGATCTCGACGAATACAGGCTGCGGCAGAAACTCGTAGTGGAGCTTCACTTTGTAATACCAGCCAAAATGCACGTACTGAGGCCGTTTTTCTTCTACCTGCGTCGGCTCGCTGGGATCGCCAAG
>JBBRUO010000727.1:0-2415 GCA_038247725.1 Gemmatales bacterium | reverse complement strand
CTCTCCCGTGAAGTCCGGCTCGGCGAGCCGGACCTACTCACCCCAATTCTTGGTATCCCACCATGAAACCTCTCCTGTTGCTCCTGTTGGGGGCCGGGATTTCCGTTGCCGCCGACCCGCCGGACGTGCCCCGGCCGAAGCCGACCAAACCGGGCGAAGCCGTCGCCAAGGTGTGGTCGCCGGCGAAGGCCGCCGAGTACCTCGACGGCGTCGGCGTCAACTGGACCCGCGACCGCCAGTGCGTCACCTGCCACACGAACATGCCGTACCTGTTCGCCCGGCCGTTGCTCAAGGACGCGCCGGAGGCCGGCTGGAAGGAAGTCCGCCAGTTCCTCGAAGACGACGTGAAAAGCTGGAGCAACGGCGGCAAGCCGAAGGGCGACGCCTACGTCGTCGCCACCGCTGCGGCGCTGGCGGTGAGCGACGCCCGCACGACGGGCAAGCTGCACCCCGCGACGAAGGTCGCTCTCGACCGCATGTGGACCGTCCAGCGAAAAGCGGGCGACTGGAACTGGCTCAAGTGCGAGTGGCCGCCGCTCGAACACGACGACTACTACGGGGCGGTGCTGGCCGCCGTCGCAGTGGCCGAAGCGCCGGAGAAGTACGCCGAGACCGAGAAAGCGAAGGCCGGAATCAAAGGACTGCAAGCCTACTTCGCCAAGACGCCGTCGCCGGACCTGCACCACTCGGCGTGGCTGTTGTGGGCCGCGTCGAAGCTGGACGGGGTGATGACCGCCGATCAGAAGAAGGCGACCGTCGCCGACCTGCGAAAGGCTCAACACCAGGACGGCGGCTGGTGCCTGCCGGGGCTGGGCAAGTACACCCGCCGCGACAAGTCGGCCAACGACCCGGTCGCCGACAGCGACGGGTACGCCACCGGACTCGCGGTGTTCGCCCTGCGACAGTCCGGTGTCAGTGCCGACGACGCGGCGGTCGCGGCCGGGGTCCGGTGGTTGAAGGCGAACCAGCGGGAGTCGGGCCGCTGGTACACGCGGTCGCTGAACAATGACAAAGCCCACTACATCACGAACGCCGGCACCGCGCTCGCGGTGATGGCCTTGGCGTCGTGCGGCGAGACGCCGGCCGCCAGGTAATCCGACGGTGGCGGGAAAGCCGGCGCGGGGCCGCGAAATCGCCGGCCCTGCCGCTTGCTGCGGCCACCCGTCGCCCCTACCATCTCACCTTCACGAACACGACCCCCGGCACGGACCCGTCGGGGCATGTCGGGCGGAACGGTTCCGCCCCGGTACTGCGGCTCGGACGCCTCGGCCACCGCCCCGGTCGCGCCGGAGACGACATGAAACGGACATCCCCCAGCGCCGCTCCGCTCACCGCCGAACGGGCCACCCGGTTGCACAAGTTCCTCCGGTTGATCGCCGGCACCGCCCGCGTCCGCACCACCCTGCTGACGAAACTCGGTCTGGATACGCGGGGCTTCTACCGCGACGTCCGCTACCTCCGCGAGGTCGGGGTGGAAATCACGACCGTCGGCGACAAGTATCAGCTCGTCGGCGACTTGGAGTCCGCCCGCGGGCGTGTTCCGCTGCCCGACCCCGGCCTGACCCTCGACGAGGCGCACCAACTGGCCCGCGGCACCACGGCCGCCCACAAGAAACTGAAGACGCTGATCGACCTGCTCCTCGGCGGGCCGCCGAAGGCGAACGGGCAGTCTCATTAGGGTGGCCGACTCTCGCCGAGAGTCGGTGATTTCGGCGTTGTTCGCCCGCCGCGCGAGCTAGCAAGGGGCCAAACCCCTCCGGCGACTGGCCCTTGCTCGCGCGGCGGGCGCACAAGTCAGCAGCCCACTCGATCGGAATCGCCATGAAGATCGCCATCGTCATTCCGGCCCGGTATCAGTCGTCGCGGTTGCCCGGCAAGCCGCTGCTCCGCGAGACCGGCAAGTTCCTCATCCAGCACGTCCACGAGTTGGCGGCCAGGGCGACGTGCGCCGACGAGGTGATCGTCGCCACCGACGACGAGCGGATTCGGCACGCCGTCGAGTCGTTCGGCGGGCGGGCGGTGATGACCCGCGCCGATCACCCGTCGGGGTCGGATCGCATCGCGGAAGTCGCGCGCACGCTGGATGCGGATGTCGTCGTGAACCTGCAAGGCGACGAACCGCAGTTCGACCCGACCGACTTGGACGCCTTGTGCCAACTGATGGCCGGCGACACCCTGATGGCGACTCTGGCGACGCCGATTCGCACCGGCGAGGATTACCGCAACCCGAACATCGTCAAGGTGGTGTGCGACGACGCCGGCCGGGCGGTGTACTTCAGCCGCAGCCCGATCCCGATGGTCCGCGACGGCGACCCGGACTTCGGCACCGGGCTGTTCCTCCAACACCTCGGCGTTTACGCCTACCGCCGAGACACGCTCTTGCGGCTGGCGGCGACCCCACCGCACCCGCTCGAG
>JBBRUO010000726.1:0-2450 GCA_038247725.1 Gemmatales bacterium | reverse complement strand
CGCGCGGCCGGCATCGAAATCCTCGGCTTCACCGGCGGCGAACCGTTCCTGTACCCTGCGTTCCTGGTCGCGCTCACGCGGCGCGGGGCGGAGTTGGGGTTCCGCTTCGACAAGCTGATGACCAACGGCGTCTGGCACCGCGACGCGGCCCACCTGGAAGCGGTGTTAGGCGAACTGCGGGACGCCGGGTTCGTGCGGAAGGGTAATGGCAAACTTGGCCTGAGCGTGGACAAGTTCCACGGCATGGACATTCCCAAGTTGGCCGAGTTCTGCCGGGTCGCGCGGCGGGTGTTCGACCGCGACACCATCCTGTCGCTGAGCTACGCCAGTCGGGCACCGGACAAGGGACTCGAACCCATTCAACGCTTGGCGACGGAACTCGACGCGGTGATCGACTGGTCGCCGGTGTTGAACCGCTACTTGCTGGTGTGCGACGAACTGACGATGACGTTGAACTGGAACCACCTGGCCACGGTGGAACGCGCCGAGTCGTTGCCCGGCGACCCGTGGGATGGCGTGTGGTTTGAAGAGGATTACTGCGAGGGGCCGGGGCAGGCGCTCATCGTGAACCCGCGCGGCGAGGTGAAGCCGTGTTGCGGGTTCGCATCCGACCTCGACCAACTGACCATCGGCAACATCCACACGGACTCGGTGGAAACCGTCATCCGCAACGGCCGCGAGCATCCGTATGTGGGCAAGCTGTTCCGCGACGGGCTGACGGCGATCCGCGACGACATCCTCCGCCGCGACCCGGACTCGCTGCCGGGGGCGACGAGTAACCACTGCTACTTCTGCTGGTACGCGCTGACGCGCGGATCTGGTGTCCGGCTGCCTCGAACTGGCCAACCGCACCGGGACGGCCAAAGTGTACGTGAGTGCCGAAGGCGACCCGAAGTACGGTTTCCCGCACGAAAAGCTCAAAGACGGCGACACGATCGATCTCGGACGGGTGATCCTGACCGCCAAACACACACCCGGCCACACGCCGGAACACATGTCCTACCTCGCCTCGGAGGGCAACCATCCGGAGCAGTCGTTCGCCGTCTTCAGCGGGGACTGCCTGTTCGCCAACTCGGTGGGTCGCCCGGACCTGATGGGCGATGACCAGACCGACGGCCTGGCCAAACAACTCTACAAGTCGATCTACGGGTTTTTCCTGAAGCTGCCGGATGGCGTTCGCGTTCACCCGGCCCATGGGGCCGGCTCGCCGTGCGGGGCGAACATCAGCGACCGGCTCGTCACCACCATCGGTTACGAGCGGAAGAACAACCCGGCCCTCCAGTTCAAAGACGAGGCCGCGTTCATCGAGTACGTCCTGTTCACCGCCCCGCCCGAGCCGGTGTATTACCCGCGGTTGAAGACGGAGAATGCCGAAGGACCGGCGGTGCTGGGCCGGTTGCCGACCTGTCCGCCGATGGCTCCGAAGGTTTTTGAACAGGCCGTCGGCAAAGGGAACGTGCAACTGGTGGACAACCGCCAGATGCTGGCGTTCGGCGGTGGCCACATCCCGAACGCGCTGAACATCGGGCCGAGGGCGGAACTCTCCATCTGGGCCGGGTGGATGCTCGACCCGAAGAAACCGATCTTCCTCGTCCTACGCCAGGACACCGACTTGCCCGAGGTGCTGCGGCAGTTCGTCCGCGTCGGGTACACCAAGTTCGGCGGCTATCTGCTCGGCGGCATGGAGGAGTGGAACAACGAGGGGCTGCCGATCAGCGAGCTGGCCCAGATGTCGGTGAAGAAGCTGAACACGGCCCTCCCGCCGAAGGACCTCCAGATCGTGGACATCCGCACCCCCGGCGAGCGGCAGGACGGGTACGTCCCCGGCTCGACGTACATCTTCCTGCCCGAGTTGGAGAAGAAGGCCAAACGGCTCGACAAGACCAAGCCCGTGGCCGTGTACTGCGACAGCGGCTACCGGGCCAGCCTGGGGGCCAGCCTGCTCCTGCGGATGGGCTTCAAGGACGTTCGCAACGTGCCGGGCAGTTGGAAGGCGTGGAAGGCGCTCGGGTACGACGTGCAGAAGCCGAAGGAGCGGAAGAAGGGGACGGACACGGACCTGAGTTGACCCACCGGCGTCCGCCGCCGGCGAATCGCGCCGGCGGCGGACCCACCCAGCGACCGAAGGGGTCGAGGCCATGAGTCGGAGATCGTTCATTTATCGTCTCGGTGGCGTCGTCCTCGGGCTGTTCGGTTGGGGCGGGCATCAGGCCCGCGCCGACGGGGGCCGGGCGACGACGTTGACGACCCTGCACACCAACGGCATCCACGGACACCTGACCGCCTGGAAGGGGTGGGAGGGCGGCCTGAAAGACAAGGTGATCGGCGGCTTAGGTCGTCTTGCCGGGGCCGTCGCCCAGGCGAGGAAGACGGCAACAGACGCCCTCCTGCTCGACGCGGGCGACCTGATCGGCGACTCGATGATCGCCGACCTGACGGAAGGCAAGGCG
>JBBRUO010000725.1:0-2453 GCA_038247725.1 Gemmatales bacterium | reverse complement strand
GGCTTCGCGGTGGCGGGTGTTGACAAGAACTTCTGCCGGCAGTGATCGCTGCAAAAGTAGAACGTCTCTCCGTCTCGCTCGGCGTGGAGCGCGGACGCTTCATCCACCGTCATGCCGCAAATGGGATCAATCGCCGTGTGTTTCATAGCATTTTCCCTCATGACTGTAAGTGAGTTCCATTTGTGGCTCCTTCTCATTCATCGGTGCGCAATCCGAAGGAAGCCAGCTTTCCGCACGTTGATTCGTAATCCGTGTGAAGAACGCCGCGGATCCCCAGCCCTTCGGCGATCTGGACGAACATCGGTGTGTTTTCGACGTAAACGATCCGCTCCGGCGGGGTCTGAGCGACGTCCAGGGCCAGCCGGAAGATGTCCAAGTCGGGCTTGCGCACGTGGACGAAGCAGGACGAAATGAAGCAATCCACGAGATCGGCAAGCTTGAACGCGCGAATGCGATACGCATTGAGTTCGCGCGCTTCATTGCTGACCACGACGACCCGCAGCCGGTGCCGGGCCTTGAGGCGAGCGGCGAGGGCGAGCATCTTCGGGTCCGGTTGCGATTGGGCGGTCATGAACTCCCAGAACTGCTCCCGCGTGAAGGGCCGCTCCACGAAGAAGATCGTCCGGTTCAGGTAGTCCTCAAGTGCCAGTTTCCCTTCCTCGTAGGTGGCGAAGTTCAACTTGTGCCGGTGTTCGATGTCGTCCCACTCCGACTCCAGATGGAAGTGCGCGTTCGCGCGCCGCCGCGCGTGGTGGTCCCACCCGTTGGTGAGGAGTACCCCACCGATATCCAGAAACAGGCAGGTGATCTCTTCCATCATGATTCCTCTTGTGAGGTGTCAGGTTCGGGCCGAGTGTGATCCACATCGTGCGGCGTCCCGCTGATACGATCCGGGCGTCGTTGAGGACTCTACGGGCCGACTCCCGGTTCAACGGGGCGGTTCTCCAGCGCCGCCACTTTGCCGAGCCGTCGCTGGTGGCGCTCGGCACCACTGAAGCGGGCGGCCAGGAACGTGGCAATCAGTTCCACGGCGAGGGCCGACCCGATCACGTTCCCACCCAGGCAAACAACGTTCATGTCGTCGTCTTCGACGCCCTGCCGGGCGGAGAACACGTCGTGGATCAGTCCGGCCCGCACGCCGGAGACTTTGTTGGCGGCGACGGACGCCCCGACGCCGCTGCCGCACAGGGCCACCCCTCGCTCGATCTCTCCCGCGGCGACGGCTCGCGCCAGCGGGATGACGAAGTCGGGATAATCGTCCGTGGGGTCGAGGTGCCGCGCGCCGAAGTCCACGACCTCATGCCCCGCCGCGCGGAGCGAGTCGGTCACGGTCGCTTTCAACGCGAACCCGCCGTGATCCGCCGCGATTCCCACACGCATCATGACTTCTCCTGGATCGGTGAAGGGTCCGCGGGTGCCCCGCCCGGCAGGTGTTCGGGCACGTCGAGGCGGGCGACGCCGATGCGGTTATCGGCCATCCCGTAATACACGTCGAAGCGGTCCGGCTGACCGATGTCGTCCCGCCGGTCGATGCCCGTGGGGAACACGACGTTGGCGATCGTCCCCTGGCGTTCCTGCGCCAACTCCGGCGTCAGCACCGGTTCCGCCGACCGGTAGCGGAGTTCGCGCGGGTGTTCCTTCGCGAGCACCATGACCCCGGCCGAGTAGCACAGATGGTGGCCGCCCGGCCCCGGCTCCGGCGCGTCGCTCACGCCGTGGTACACGACCAGCCAGCCGTGGCGGGTGAGGACCGGGGGCGTGCCGCCGCCGATCTTCAGGATTTCCCACGGCGACACCGGAGTCGCCAGCCGGTGGTGCGAGTTGAACAGGCCCACGTGCCGAGGCTCCGGCCCCTGCAACACCATCGGGCAGTACGAAATCCAAATGCTTTCGTGATCGAGGTCCACCAGTCGCGGTGCCGCCTGACAGTCGGTCTCTTCGGGACGAGTACCGCGGAAGAGGGGGCGATGGAGCAACCCGAGTTGCAGCTTCCCGGCGTGGTTGGGGACGGCGACCGGGAAAAGGCTGGCGTCCTTGTTATCGACGTTGACGAAGTCGATGCCACGGTACGGAGCGAACGTCGCAAGCCCCAACCGCTCCCAGTGGAACAAATCCTCCGACACCGCGAAGGCGATCCGCGGGCCGACCGGCGAGAACGCCGTGTAGCTCATCACGTAGCGCCGGAGCGGCTCGACGAACGTGACCCGCGCGTCCTCGCACCCGCCGCCGCCATCGGCCCGCAGCTCGTACTCGGCTTCCGGCTCGAGTGCGATGCCGAGCCGTTCGACTCCCGTCGGGTCTCCGGCCGCATCGAATTCCACCCGTGCGATGCCGATGCGCGAGTAGTTCCCCTTCGCCACCAGGCGCGGGAAGAGGTACAGTCGGCCGTCCGGCCCGCGAGCCGCCGCCGGGTTCAACACGCCTTCGACCTCGAGCGGGTTACCCGGCTCGGG
>JBBRUO010000724.1:0-2464 GCA_038247725.1 Gemmatales bacterium | reverse complement strand
GTCACACCCCGCGGACGGTGACGGGCACGTCGAGGGTCGTGTCGCCCCGCTCGACCGTCAGCGTCACCGTGTCGCCCGGCTTCTTGTTCGCGATCAGCCGCGCGAACTCGGCGTTCCCCGTCACCTCCTCGCCGTCGATCTTCAGGATGAGGTCGCCGGCGTAGGTGGCCCGCCGTCGCGGGTCGGTGGTGAGGGCCCGCAGCCCGGCCTTCGCCGCCGGCCCGTCCGGGTCCAGTTCCGCGATCATCGCCCCCGTCGGGTACCCGTACCGTCGCAGCCGCAGTTGATCGAGCAGTTTCACCCCGATGTCCGGCCGCAGCGTCTTGCCATTGCGGATCAGTTCCGTCACCACCTCGTTCACCGTGTCGGCCGGGATGGCGAACCCGATGCCGACGTTCCCGCCAGACGGGCTGGTGATGGCCGTGTTCACCCCGATCAGTCGCCCGTCCTTGTCCAGCAGTGGGCCGCCGCTGTTACCGGGGTTGATCGGCGCGTCGATCTGGATCGCCCCCGTGATCGCCTTCCCCGTCGGCGACTCGATGTCCCGGTCCACCGCCGAGATGATCCCCTTGGTGAGCGTCAGGCTGAGGCCGAACGGGTTGCCGATGGCGTACACCCGCTGCCCGACCTGGAGGTCGTGCGACCGGCCGAGCTTGATCTTCGACACCGCGCCCGCCGGCACGTCGGTCAGTTGCAACACGGCCAAGTCGTACTCCGGGGCCACCCCCACCACCGCCACGCTCTGCGCCACGGTGCGGTCGGCCAGCACCACCCGCAGTTTCAGCGACCCGCCCGACGCGAGCGCCTCCTTGACCACGTGGAAGTTGGTCACCACCCGCCCGGCGTCGTCCCAGAAGAAGCCGGACCCGGTGCCGGCCTTCAACTCCTCGACCTGCCGGTTGAACCCCCGCCGCAGGGCGACGGTGTCCACGTTGACGACGGCCCCCTTGGCGGCGGTGAACAGGTCGATGGCTTCGAGTTCGTCGGCGTCGGGCACCGTCCCCGGCGTCGCCTCGCGGGCGACGGCCGACGGGTCGTTGGCCGGCGGCACCGGTCGGTCGTTCCACAGGTACAGCAGCCCGCCGCCGAGCAGCACGCCGACCACCCCGGCCAGGAGTACCACCACCGTCCCACCGTTGCCGCGACTGGCCATGACGAGTACCCCAAGGGAGGACACTTTCGGCGTTCGGCGGGAGGAAAAGCGAATAACTCGAAAGCCCCCGGACTCCGTGTCCCGCCGGGGACTGTTACACCCGCCGAACACCTTTTAAGGAAGTATAGGCGGGGTGGCTGAACCCGATGGGATACCTACGATAGATGCAACCGAACGCCGAGTCAGGAGTCACGCATGAGCGACGAGACAACCACCGACACCCAGCCAAAACGGGTGGAAGAATACATTCTGGACGTACTCTCGGACTCGGCAGAACCGCTTCCGCTCGACAAACTCGCGAAACAAGTCTCGACACTCGCCAAAACGAAGTTCACGACGAAGGATATCGAGGCGCGAGTCGAATCGCACGATTTACAGGACAAAGTGTTCAGGCACTTGCCGAAAGGCAAGAGCAAGACGGCGCGATACTGGACGAAGAGTGTCGAAGAACTCGAAGCGGAAGCGATACTGCAGGCCGAGGAGAAGGCGGCCGAGAAGAAGCGTGTGGCCGAGGAGAAGGTAGCCGAGAAGAAACGAGCGGCCGACGAGAAGGCGGCCGAGAAGAAACGAGCGGCCGAGGAGAAGGTGAGTGAAGCCATACGTCAGAAGGTGCTGGACAAGGTGGCCGAGTTAGGGGACTCGCCGGTTCCCGAATCGAAACTCGGCAAGCCGACCGCGAAAGCTGGTGCGTCTGCGATGGCCGTCTACGACAAGGTGTTGAAGGACCTCCAAGACGAACACAAACTCTACGCGCATGGCGCGAAGTACGGCAAACACCCCCCGCGCGTGGTGTCCTGGTTTGAACTCGCCCCGCACAAGAAGAGCTTTGACGGCCTCGTGAAGGCGGCGCGAAAAGTCGTGGACGGCGGCATCGAGAGTGAGCAGGTTCTCACCGAACTGCGGCGGCGGCTGAGCGAGACGCCGGCCAGTGCCCCGGCTACTGCCCCCCCGCCCGTCACGCAGCCGGTTGTCACTCAGCCAACTGCCCCGCCTCCGGTCGAGAAACACACCGAACAATCGGCGGTCCCACTACGAGATGCGATCAAGAGTGCGTATGATGAGCTACGGCTGCTCAAGGAGTTCCGCGACGGGCTGGTCGAAATCCCCCGGCTCTACCACGAGTTGAAGCAGTCCCAGCCAAACCTGACCGTCGAAGCCTTCCACGCGGGGTTGGATGAGTTGGCCAAGCAGTTCCTCATCGAATTGCACGGTCTTAATGAGGTAAGCGAAGCGTGGCACCGTGAGTGGGCGATTGAACGGAACGGACGACTCCTTTATTACGTCCGTTGGAGATAAGCCATGAACCCGGCT
>JBBRUO010000723.1:0-2468 GCA_038247725.1 Gemmatales bacterium | reverse complement strand
GCCGATGGCGAAGCGCGACATGTCGAGCCCCTCGACCGTGAACTGGTTCGGCTTCGTTCCCAGCACTGTCGGGCACGGCTTGTCGGGATCGAACGCCTGGCCCTTCTGGTCGAACGCCGCGCCGGTACCGCCCCGGATCTGAACCTTGAACTGGTTGCGACCCATGACGGTGATCGCCGGGCTGGGCCGGTCCGTGATGTCGCCGGCGGATGGGAACTTCCCCTTGGTGTCGTGGATGACCGCCTCGACCAGTTCGAGCCCTTGGTGGCTGGTCACCGGGTTGTACGACCCGTGCGCGCTGACGGTCGGCGATGGCGCATCCGCCGGCTTCCACGTCGGCCCGTACTTGCCTCGCACGATCCACGGCAGCGCATCCCTGAGCGTGTAGCGGTAAGGCAGCGGCTTCGGGAACGTGGGTGCTTTGCCCAGATCCTCGCGCACCCCGATGAAGATGGTCCGTTGTCGCGCCTGCGGGACGCCGAGCCATTGGGCATCGAGGACTTTGACGCCGACCCGGTACCCGCAGGCCTTCAGCTTCGCGAGGATTTCGAGGAAGTAGCCCTTGGCAACGCCCTTCACCAACCCGCTCACGTTCTCCGCCACGAACACTTTCGGCTTCAGGCCGTCCAGCAGCCGGATGAACTCGAAGAACAGGTCGTCGGTGCGCTGGACGGTGTCCGAGTATTTTTTCGCTTTTCCCCAGTGCTTCTCGCGCTTGCCGGCGGTGGAGAACGAAGCGCAGTTGTGAACGATGAGGCCGTCGGCAAGGTAGCTCTCGTCCTCTTCGACATGCAGGTTGAAGACCTCGCCGGAGCCGAGCGGCATCAGCTGCTTGATCCGTCCCCAGCAGTAGTCGCCCTCGACAACGAAGGACCTCGGCCTATCGCACCCATCCAGGCAGTAGACCGCGCCAGGGGTGTTGACCACTCGGTTCTCGATCTGGGCACTGGCGGCACGCTCGACTGACCGCACCGAGGTGGCGATGCCCAGGCTGCGGGAGATCATCGCCATGCCCAACGTGAGCGCCCAGCTGACCGAGCATGTACGGAACTGGCCCGGCGCGGGCCGGGTCCCGTCGGTGAACACATATCCGTCGAGTAACGCCTGGCGCCATGTTGGCCGCATGCCGAAGGCCCAGTAGGGAACGGTCTTGCCCCGCGCCCCGCAGCCGAAGTCCTCCTCCAACCACTCCGCCAGACCCTTGTGGCAAATCGTAAACCGGATGGATGTTCGCATCTCCGCTTCCGAGAAGGGCAGGCCCGCCTCGACGATTCGTCGTCGGGTCTCATCCTGTTTGTGTTTGCCAGCGCAGATCAGCACCTCGCCGCGGGACAGGTGCGTCTTCATGTAGGCCTTGCCCCGTCTCAGCCATCCGTTGCCCAGCCACATCCCGACGAGCCAGAAGAGGGCCTCGCTGAGCGGAACTTCAGCCGAGCGGGCGTTATCCCGGCACACGTCCGGGATTGCGTCATCCGGGAAGGATCGACGCATACCCCAGAACCAGGCTGTGGCGGTGCCGCCTCTCTTGCCGTTCGGCATGCAGTCACCGATGCAACGCCACTCCGGAGTCCCGAGACCAGGACCACGCTTGAAGCGTACGAAAAACGGGTGTTCGGTGGTGGTCGCAATCCCGGGATGACCGTGACCGCGCACGGACACCATCTCCGCGGTGCGCCGCGTCCTTCCGGTGACCCGGCGCCACCGGCCCAAGTGCGTCACGACCATGTCGCCGGCAATGACGTCCTCAATCGCTATGAGACCCCGACGGGTGAGAATCAGCGTCCCGGCGCGGAAGCAAGGCGGACTGCCATCCATGAGGCCCAGTTCCCCCACCTTGAGCCCAACGGCTTCAAGGATCTCGCCCGGCTTCACCTCCCGGATGTCGCGGGTGTCGAGGATCGTGTCGGGGTGGTTCGCCCGGTACACCTCGGCCGCGGCGGGAATGAACTCACTGGCCCACGCGACACGAAAGCCGGCCATTCGGTAGCCGAGGCAGGAACCACCGCACCCGCTGAAGGTCGAGATGGCGGTGAAGCCATTCCACGGCACGGCGGCGATCTCCGCCATGCTCGGAACGCGGTAGGGTGGCTTCTCGGTTTTCACGAGGGCTTACCCGACCACTTGAAGCTGCAACGAGGACACTGGAACTCGGTCGGAACGTTCTCGTCGACCGCGGGGAAGTCGTCCGGCGCCTCGGGCTCAGCGGGGCCGGCCAACAGACCTTGCAGCGCCGTGGCATCGAAGCCGGACAGATCCATGTCGAGGTCGGTGGCCTTCAGTTCGCCGAGCAGCGCCCGCAGAGCCGACTCGTCCGCCTCCGCCAACTCCGCCAGCCGGTTGTCGGCGATCAGGTGCGCCCACTCATCGGCCTCGGTCGCGAAGTCCTGGTAGTCGACCGGGACCGCCGCCAGCCCGAGCGCCTTCGCGGCTTCGTAGCGCCCGTGGCCCGCCACGATGAAGCCGGACCG
>JBBRUO010000722.1:0-2477 GCA_038247725.1 Gemmatales bacterium | reverse complement strand
TACCCGCCGGACGTGTACGAGGTCATCAAGACGCTGAAGCCGTCGAGGCGGGGCGAACTCGAAATCACCGACGTGAACACGCACTATATGAAGGCCGGCCGCATGGGGTACAGCCAGTTGCCCGGCTACTGGACCGACGCCGGCACGCTTGACAGTCTCGACGTGGCCAACGAACTGGTGCGGAAAGAACCGCCGGTGTGGTGACGGCGGACTGGCAGGCCGCCCAACCGCGGGTCGCCGGCCGTTCACATCCCGCAGGCCTGGAGCTGGGCCAGCAGCGCGCCGTACCGCTCGCGGCGGTCGGTCCACTCCCCGGCCTGCCGCATCCGCCGGTTCGGGTAGTTCACCAGGTTCAGGTGGTCACCGGCCCACACTTCGGTCCGCTCGCCCCACGTCGCGCTGGTCACGCTCACGATCCCGTCATTCGCCCCCTCCAGCCGCCGCACCACGCCGGCCGTCATCCGCCAGCCGAGATTCAGGTACGGCTTCTCGCATTGCCCGGCTACGCTGAAGTACCGCACCCCCGGCGCGTCCGGTGTGTCTTCGTTGAACCGCCGGCAGGCGTCGGTGGTCAAGTCGAAGAAGCAGTCGTCCGACATGCCGCGGGCGCGGAAAAGCGGCGCGACGACCCGCGACAGCCGGCGGATACCCCAGTCGGCGAACGCCGTGCCCCGGTGCGGGGTGCCGATGGTGGTGAGCGACCGCACCTGCGCGTGGAGGCCGAGGCGGGAGATGAGGAACCGCGAGTCCAGCCCGCCCATGCTGTGGCCGATCAGGTGGAACGGCTGCCCGCCCAGCTCCCGCCGCACGAACGCCCGCAACTCGGCGGCGCGGGTGCCGATGCCGGCGGTGGCGGACACGCGCGGGGTGAGGACGCGGTTGCCACCCGCTTCCAGATACGCGCGGATGCCGGGGAACGACTCGGGAACGGGCGTGCGGTCGAAGAACAGTCGGGCGAACCCGCTCACCCCGTGGACCAGGACGACGGGCGCGGACAACTTCGGGGCGATGCTCACGGCGGGCGATTCCTTCGGGCTTCGACGAACGGCGGTGCGATTGGTACGATTGCTGCGGCGCGGACGCCGGACCCGCCACCACGTCGCGCGGCGGTGGCGGTTCGCCAAACATAGCTCCTTCACGAGACCTTCGCAATGAGTCTTTCCCCCGCCACCCCCGGTCAGACCCGCATCGGCTGGATCGGCACCGGCGTCATGGGCCGCTGGATGTGCGAACACGCCATGAAGGCCGGGTTCGCCGCGACCGTGTACAACCGCTCCCGCGACAAGGCGCAGCCGCTGCTCGACCTGGGCGCGACGTTCGCCGAGACCCCACGAATGGTGGCCGCCGCCAGCGACGTGGTTTTCGCCATCGTCGGCTTCCCGAAGGACGTGCGGGAGGTGTTCCTGGGCGGCGACGGCGCGCTCGCCGGCAGCAAACCGGGCACCGTGCTGGTGGACATGACGACCAGTGAGCCGAGTCTGGCGAAGGAGATTGACGAGGCGGCGAAGGCGGCCGGGGTGCATTCGCTCGACGCCCCCGTCAGTGGGGGGGACGTGGGCGCGAAGAACGCCGCGCTCTCCATCATGATTGGCGGGGAGAAGACGGTCGTGGACGCGGTGTCGCCGATCTTCGCGGCGATGGGCAAAACCATCGTGCATCAGGGCGGGGCAGGGGCCGGGCAGCACACGAAGATGGTGAACCAGATCCTCATCTCGTCAAACATGGTGGCCCTGTGTGAGGCGCTCCTGTACGGGCACAAGGCCGGGCTGGACCTGGAAACGGTGTTCAAGAGCGTGAGCGTTGGGGCGGCCGGGAGCAAGGCGCTGGAGGTACTCGGGCCGCGGATGCTGGCTCGCAACTTCGAGCCGGGCTTCTACGTCGAGCACTTCATCAAGGACATGGGCATCGCGCTGGCGGAGGCCGAGAGGATGAACCTGTGCCTGCCGGGCCTGGGGCTGGCCAAACAGTTGTACGAGGCCGTCCGCGCGCAGGGGTACGGCCGCAAGGGCACGCAGGCCCTACTACTGGCGCTGGAACACCTGAATGCCGTCACGCGGTGATGCGGGGGAGCCTCAGCGACAGACACTCACCCCCACTCGACCGAATCCCCGCCGCCTCTGTCTCGCTTGAAATGCTGCCTCGATAACCAAGTGGCGGCACTTGTGGAAGAAATGTGGTTGGCGGGTTGACAGGGGGAACCGGACGGCTAATATTCCCCACTCGCCACCAACGCGGGGCCAAGAAATTGACCCGATGAGAGGTGGCATCTGATGCGGCCCGGTTCGACCGGGTCGGGTTGAGGTGAGTGGAGGCGAAAGCCGATACTCCCATCAACATTGATCTTTGACAACTTGGCGGACATGAAGTCGTAGAGTCGTCACGGCGTCGTGTGTCGGTTCGCCGCGAGGCGGGCCGGGGCGTGTCGGGTGTGACGAAGTCGTGAGATTCTCGAGCGCGAGCGGAAGGATAGGAGAACG
>JBBRUO010000721.1:0-2478 GCA_038247725.1 Gemmatales bacterium | reverse complement strand
TGGTGGACGGCGGGGCGGTGGCGTTCACAGACGACGGGACCCCCGTGGCGTCCGCCGAGATCATGCGGCGGGCGCTCGAATACACCAAGATGTTCAAGCGGAAGGAGGCATTCGTCCGCCCGGTGGACCCGTTCGAAGACCTTTTCGGCAAGGCGGTTCTGGTCCACGCCGAGATCCTGGAACTGACCGAAGGCGGGGTGATCAACGAGGGCGCGGTGAGCGTGCGGCTCGGCTTGCGCGGGATGCCCGGCGTCGCCGAGGACATCATGATTTACCGCGACATCGTGCTCGCCGAGTTGACCGGCGGCAAGGTTCACATCTTGCACGTGAGTACGGCCGGCGGCGTGGACCTCATCCGCCAGGGGCGGGCGCGGGCGGCGGACCTGTTCCGCGACGGCAAGCCGAGCTTCTGGATCAGCGGCGAGGCCTGCCCGCACCACTTCATCCTGACCGACGAGAGCCTGACCACCTTCGACAGCAACTACAAGATGTCGCCGCCGCTGCGGACGCAACGGGACGTGGACGCGATCCTCGCCGGGCTGATCGACGGCACCCTCAGCGTGTTGGCCACCGACCACGCCCCGCACGCGGCCGAGAAGAAGGCCCGCGAGTTCGACCAGACGCCCAACGGCATCATCGGGCTGGAGACGTTCCTCCCCTTGTGCGCCACGCACCTCGTTCACACCGGCCGGCTGACGTGGATGCAGATGCTGGAGAAGATGACCATCAACCCGGCGAAGGTGCTGGGCATCGACCGCGGCACCCTGGTGCCGGGCGCGGTGGCCGACGTGACCGTCATCGACCCGGACACCGAGTACACCATCGACCTGACGGAGTCGAAGAGCAAGAGCCGCAACTGCCCGTACCACGGGTGGACGGTGAAGGGCCGCCCGATGGCCACCGTCGTTGAGGGCCAAGTGCGGATGAGCCGGTTGGGGTAGGAATTTGCTTGCGGATCAACGCCGTGGTGTGCAAACTGTTCAAGTTAAATGGAGGAGTGACGATGGCTCTGGGCGACATCACTTCACGGCAAGCGGTGCTTCACGCAGTCGCCGAGTACGACCGACTCGGCCAGAAGGAGTTTTTGGCAAAGTACGGGTTCGGCCGCTCGCGGGAGTATTTCTTGGTGATCGGCGACCGGGAGTACGATTCGAAGGCCGTCGTCGGCGCGGCGCATGGCGTCCAGTTTCCGTCCCAAGGGCCATTGACATCTGGTGAGTTCAGCGGCGGCGCGGCGACAGTGCAACAGGTGCTGGAGCGGTTGGGATTCCAGGTACTGGTTCGGTAACGCTCTCGCGGAGGACAAAGCGATGAAGGCTGTCATCCAGTGCTGCAAAACGAAATCGACCACCGCCAGCTTCCGTGTTGGGAATCAACGCGTGAAGTTCGTCGTCCACCCGAAACTTCGATCCGAAGAAACGGACGACTTCCCGGCTCGTCCAGATGAACGGATGCCGAACGGAACGACGACGTGGCGCGAACACCTCGTGGAGTACAACGACACGTTCCGCGCGACAGGGCAGAACCCGCTTGGGTTGAAGCAAGCGTTTGAACTCTACGCCCCGAAAGGGTACACGGCCTACTCCGACTTACTGCGGCACTTCAGTGCCTCAAACATGTACATACTCTCAGCAGGATGGGGGTTGGTTCGCGCAGATTTCTTGCTACCGGATTACGATATCACGTTTCGTATCCAAGACACTCCTGAGTGGTGTGTCCGGAAGCCCGCTGATGCCGAGCTGTTCCATGACTTTGCCCACCTGACCCCGGACGTTGTCAGCAACGATGAACTGGTTTACTTCTTCGGCGGGGGATCGTACCTTCAATTCTTTTTCACCGCGACGAGTACATTGCCGGTCAAGCGGGTCGTGTACTACAGCGCCAAAACAGCCCCCGACCCGAAGAAGTGCCGAGGAATCAAGTACGATGGAAAGGGTATGACGTGGATGTATCGGTGCGCGTCCGATTTCTGTGACCCCTTGAAGAAGTTACAACGGTAATGCCATTCACCTCGCTGTCATGAACGGTTCGGCCCACGCCTGATCCTCGTCCGGCAGCGGAGGGTCGGGCGGGCGTTCGTACAGGCGGTAGCGGTACGCGCCGCCGTCGTACACGGCGTCGAGGATCGGTTTCAGATCGAGCCAAACGTCGGGGTCGTCGCCCGCCAGCGGGATCGGGATTTCGGGAATGGGGTCGCGGAGGTCGAACGGCCACACGTCCACGTTCGGCCGTCGGCCCCGCCGAGCCACGAGGATGCGGTAATCGCAGTCCGGGACGCCGTTCATCGGCATCGGCTCGCCACCTCGCAGCAAGTCGATTTCGACGAGGTTCGCTTTACTGCGAAGAACCCGCCTTCGCCGGCGGAGGTATTGCGCGCGGTCGTCGGTGGGAGTCTTGTTGGTCGGACTCAGCACCTCAAGAACCGTCACCACCTCACGGTTCTGCCTGTCGCGGATGGTGAGCCAGCGGTGTTTGAGC
>JBBRUO010000720.1:0-2550 GCA_038247725.1 Gemmatales bacterium | reverse complement strand
TGACCCGGCGAGCCAGAAAACCGCCGCCCTGGTGAACGAGTTCATCACGAAGGCGAACGAGGTGCTGAAGGCCGACGCGCCGACGAACGGGGCCACCCTGCGCGGGTTCGCCAAGCAGCCGGCCATCCCGACCATGCAGGACGTATACGGGTTGAAGTCGGCCGCCATCGCCGTCTACCCGATGTACAAGGGACTCGCCCGATTGGTCGGCATGGACATCCTCGACGCCGGCGACACGCTGCAAACGCAGATCGACCGGCTGAAGGCGTCGTGGAGCGACTACGACTTCTTCTTCCTGCATTACAAGTACACCGACAGCACCGGCGAGGACGGCAACTTCGACGAGAAGGTGAAGAAGATCGAGGCGCTGGACGCGGTCATCCCGGCGATTCGCGCGCTGAACCCGGCGTGCCTGCTGGTGACGGGCGACCACAGCACGCCGAGCAAGATGAAGAGCCACAGTTGGCACCCGGTTCCCACCGTCATCGTGTCGGACTTGTGCCGGCCGGACGGGGCGAGCGAGTTCGGTGAGCGGCAGTGCCGCACCGGCGGCCTCGGCCACCTGCCGGCCAAACACCTGATGCTCTTGGCGATGGCCCACGCCGGCAGATTTGGCAAGTACGGGGCGTGAACCGATGGCGAACCCGGCCCGTCAGGGCCGTGGGCGGTGTTCACCACCCTCGACGACACGGGCCGGGTCGCCTCCTCATAAGGAGATCGCCGGCCCGTGTCGGCTGCCTGGTATCGTCAGCACCCGCAGCGTTACCGAAGAAGCCGCCGGTCCGCGGCGGAGAGACCGGAGGAAACCGCACTTCGCCCCGGCTCGAATCCGCGTCCTCCGCGTTCCTCTGATCCTGAATGGGTTCACCACAACCGCTCCCTGGCGGTTGCGGCGCGCCCGCCGTCACTTCTTCACGTCGGTGTAGCTCAGCGACAGCACGGCGAACGCGGTGGCCAGTTCCGGCGACCCTTCCAGGAACGCCTTGTTCTCGTTCACCCAACTGCCGTCGGCTTTTTGCGTCGTCTTCAGTTGCTCGAACAGTTCCTTCCGCCACTCGTGCTTGCCACCCTTGGCGTCCACGAACACGTCGTCACCGAGCGCGTCCATCGCTTTGGCGAAGGTGTGGTAGTAGTAGAACAGGCCGGCCTGGCCCATGCCGGGGTTCTCGGTGAGCGTATAGTGCCGCTTCACCCAGTCGATGGCCGCCTTCACCCGCTTGTCGTCCTTACCGACGCCGGCGTACAGGAAGCTCTTCAGCCCGGCGTAGGTCATCCCGCCCTCGCTCCGCAGGCCGCCCGCGCTGGTCATTTTCGGGCTGTCCTTGTCGCCCTGGTCGAACGGGTTGTACACGAACCCGCCCTTGTCGTCGTCGGTCGCCTTTTTGGCGAACGCCTCCGGGTTGTACTCGCCGGGCAGGTTCTGCGCCTTGCTCAGGAAGGTGACGGCCTTCTTGAACGCCGGGTCGTCGGACTTCGCCCCGCTGGCGACCAGCGCCTCCAGGAAGAACGCGGTGTTGGACGTGTCCGGCCGGCTCTTGGCGTCGTACCCGGCCCCGCCGTACTTCAACTCCTTGTCGTCGGTCCCGGTGGCGTCCTGCACGCCGCGGACGAACTTCACCGCGTCGGCGATGATCTTGTCGTACTTGCCGCCGGTGTTCGCTTCCTTGAAAGTGACGATGGCCAGCGACGTGGTGTAGTTGGCGAACCCGCGATCGTACACCCCGCCGTCGTCCTTCACGCTCTTCTCCACGGCGGCGAGGGCCTTGGCCACCACCGGGTCATCGACCGGGTAGCCGGCCTTCAAGAGTGACGCCGCCACCAGCGCCGTCACCCCCGGCCCGGCGAACTTCTTCAGGAAGCTGCCGTCCGCCTCCTGCTTGGACTTGAGGTAGCCGTGGGCCTTGTCCAGAACCTTCTTCAGTTCGGCCGGGTCGGCGGCAGTCTTCGGGTCGGCGGCGCGAACGGGGACGGCGAGCAGTCCGGCGGCGAGCAGCGGCAGGACGATCCGGGAGCGAAACATGCGGGAACCCTCCGGGGTGCGACGGTACCTCGGCCATTGTAACCGCCCACCCGTCCCCGCTGCCGCCGCGCGCGCGGATTGTCCACCGCTGGTCGCCGGGTGGCCGGTCACTTCTTCGGCGGGTTCGGCACGTCCGGGACCGCGAACAGCATGGGGATCGTCTTGCCGGCCCGCGAGACGTGAACGATCAACCCGCCGTCGATGACGCCACGCCGCAGTTCCCGGCGGAAGTCGGCGACCGTTTTCATCGGCAGGTCATCGGCGTGCGTGATGAGGTCGCCGGCCTTCAACCCCTGTTCGGCGAACGGCGACTTCTCGTCCAGTTTCGCCACCGCCAGTCCGCCCTTCGCCGCTTCGAGGGTCAGGCCGAACTCCTTCGGGTCGAGGAACCGCACGTTGAACGGCGTGTCGGTCACGCCCTCGTGAATGCGCTTGGCGTCGGCCACCCCCTTCGCGTCGTGGACCTTCCCACCGGCGAAGAAGACGGAGTTCGACGGCTTCTTGTTCTTGTTCGGGAACCGGATGTCGCC
>JBBRUO010000719.1:0-2590 GCA_038247725.1 Gemmatales bacterium | reverse complement strand
CGGGTGGCTGTGAGTGTGGAAGTGTCGTTGGACGAACGGTCTTTGTCGAGGTCGGTTGTCGGAATTTCGCAGTTGGAGGTCATGAACCGCTTTGCCGTGGCAAGTTCGCTTCCGTAGGCCGTGTTGATTGTACCTGCGAGGGATGGTAAGCGCCGCCGGTGAATTGGGCAAGAAACCGGAGGGTCTGGAATGCGTCGCCACGAAATTCCCCAGGAACAGTGGGACCGAATCGAGAACTTGTTGCCCGGACGCCGGGGCGGACATGGCGGTGTCGCCGAGGACAACCGACTCTTGATCAACGCCGTCTGGTACCTGGCCAAGACGGGCGTTCCCTGGCGCGATCTGCCCGGCCGATTCGGGCTCTGGAACACCGCCTTCCAGCGCTTCAATCGGTGGTGCAAGAAGGGGGTGTTCCAGAAGGTCTTGGCGGCCCTTGAAGACCCCGACTTGGAGTGGTTGATGATGGATAGCACCGTGATCCGTGCCCACCAACATGCGGCCGGATTGAATACCGAAGAGAACCCGGAAGACCTGGGGCGTTCTCGCGGCGGATTCGGGACGAAGATCCATTTGTCGGTGAATTCCCTGCGGAAATCCCCTGGAAAGCCACCTGAGTCCGGGTCAGGCCGCAGACTGCGTCTACGCGGACAAGTTGTTGGCGGAATACGAACCGGAGGCGGTGTTGGCGGATAAAGGGTATGATACGGACGCCATCGCGAAGTCGATTCAGGATCGGGGAGCGGAGGTCGTGATTCCACCGAAGTCGAATCGCGTGGAGCCGCGCGAGTATGACAAAGTGCTGTACCGAGCGCGGAATCTGGTGGAGTGTTGCGTGGGGAAGCTGAAGCAATTTCGTCGCGTGGCCACCCGGTATGAGAAGCGGTCGCGGAACTTCCTGGGCATGGTGACGTTCGCGGCCATTACCATCTGGCTCAAATAGCGGCCAGAGGAATCTCCAATCAACACGGCCTAGATCGTCGGTGGGAAATACCTCCGCCCGATTCGCCGGAACCGCTTGGCAGGACGCATCATGGGACGCCGCCCGTTCACCCCCGACGAACTCCTCGAACTCCGGCCACTGGCCGCCCAGTGGGGCAAAATCGTCGCCCGCCGCGCGTTCGGCGACGACGGCCCCGGACGCGATATCGACTTCGCCATGATGGAGCAGATCGCCCACGCCGCCGCCCAGGGCCTCACCGAAGGCACCCTGCAAACCCTCCTCGACGGACATACCGCCGCCCTCGGCGACGAGCAGCCGTGCCCCGACTGCGGCACCCCCTGCCCCGTCCGCCGCCACGAGCGACCCCTGCACGCCCAGGGGGTCGAACTCCGCCCGAGCGAACCGGTCGCCCACGGCCCCGCCTGTCGGCGGGATTTTTTCCCCTCAGCGGCCGATCTTGCGCCTGGACGGGCACGGGTCTAGTCCGTCGGTCCGCCAAACCATCGTCACTGCCGCCGCCCGCCTCGGGTCGTTCGCCGACGCCGCCTTCGCGATGAGCCTGTGCGAGGTGGCCATTTCACCCCGGCACGTCCAGACGTTGACTCACGAGGTGGGCACCGAGATGGCCGCCGCCCGCGACGCCCAGGCCGAGGCGCGACGGCACCGGGTGTTGGAACCGCGGGTGCCGACGACGCCGGCGGTGGTGGTCGTCGAGGTGGACGGCGGGCGGCTGCGGACGCGGGCCACGGGGTGCGGGCCGGGGGGGCATCAGGCCGAGGGGAAGGAAGTGAAGGTGGCCTGTCTGGCCACCCTGACGGCCGTGGCCGGGGACGTCGATCCGTGTCCCGAGCCGCGACGGATTCGGCGGCTGGTGGCCCGGATGAAGGGGGCGGCGGGCGAGGCGGAATCACAAGAAAATGCTGACAAAACGACTGGTGACATACCGGTGTCACCAAGGACTCCGGCGGGCGAGCCGTGGTCGCCGCGACGGGTGGCGCGGACGTGCGTGGCCGGCCTGACCGACAGCCGCTCGTTCGGCCCGCTGGTGGCGGCCGAGGCGCAAAGCCGGAACTGTTACGCGGCCGGTCGGGGGGCGTTCGTGGCCGACGGGGCGGCGTACAACTGGACCATCCATCGCGGGTACGTCCCCGACTTCGAGCCGATCGTCGACCTGTTGCACGTGGTCTGTTATCTGTTCGCGGCGGCGCACGCGGTCGGAGCGGCGGACGAGCGGTGGCCACGCTACGTGCGGTGGCTACGGGCGGTGTGGCGGGGGCGGGTGACGGAAGTGGTCGCCGAGTTGACCGCGCTTCGGGAGGAGTTGGGGCGTCCGCCGCCGGGGGAGGAGTCGGCGGCGAGCGACCCGCGTCGGGTGGTGTCGGAGGCGGTGACGCCCCTGGGCAACAACGCCGGTCGGATGGACTCTCCGCGGTATCGTCGGGAGGGGTTGCCGACGACGAGCCGCCTGGTGGGGGAGTTCAACGCGCGGGTGAAGGGGCGGTCGAAGTTCTGGAACCGGCCGGCCGGTGCGGAGGCGATCCTGCAGGTGCAGGCGGCGTTGCTGAGCGAGGACGGCCGACTGGAGCGGTTCTTCGCGAACCGCCCCGGCCGTCCCTACCGCCGCCACGCCGCTTGACACCGCAAAGCCGT
>JBBRUO010000718.1:0-2605 GCA_038247725.1 Gemmatales bacterium | reverse complement strand
CCGGCCGAGGGTACTCCCCTGATCGTCGTCCTGAGTCGGGTCGTAGGACGTGAGGAACGCCCGGCGGTCGAGGTACAGCCCCCGCGTCCGACTGCGGCGGGCGACGACGCACAGGGCGTTGGTGGCGTGGCCGAGTTCCGGTCGCACCTGCGCCAAGTCTTCGCTTCGATTCTCGACATGCCAGCGGGCGTCTGGTGCGGACTGGTCGAGCGGGGCGGACATGAACCGGCGGCTCCGCTCGTGCGCGTTGCGGTCGCACGCGGCGGCGAACTCGGACTCGGCGCGGGCCAACTCGCCCCGGTGCGTGTCCGGCACGCGGTCGGTGTCGTGCAGCGTGACGGAGTCGTCGCAGGTGTTGTGATACGCGCCCACGAACCACGTGTCGGCCGGGATCGGCACGCCCCGCTCGGCAATGATTCGGCGCACGTCCGGATGGTTGAGCATCTCGGCGATGGCGCGGCCGTTCGGCCCGCCGGGGCTGCCGCCGCACGCCCCGCAGTCGTAGGCGCTCTTGTGCGGGTTGTTCGCGCTGTCCGACCCGTGGCCGATCAGGAACACTAGCCGGGAGAAGCCGGAAATCAGCCCGATGTCGCGGAGGAATCGCTCGGCGGCGTCGGCCATTTCTTCCACGGTGAACCCGACCGACGCGCCTACTTTGCCCGGCTCCGGCGCGGTGCGGACCAACTGCAACTTGGTGGCGGGCGGGGTCCGCACGATGCCGCTCAGCCGCCAGCGGATGCGACCGGTCAGCCGGGGGAAGAGGATGCGGGCCACCAGCGGCACCGTGGCGAGCGCGCCGAGGCCGGCCGACAGGACCGCGCCGAGGGCGAACGACCGGCTGCCCGAAGTCAGGTGCCGGGCCGCCCCGCCGAGCGCCTGCCGCGCCTTCTTCCGCCGCGCGTGGTCGTCGGCGTGCCGCTCGTCCACCACTTCTTCCACCCATCGGCTGGGCGTCACCACGATCGGGCAGAGCGGGACGTAGTGCGCGTCCGCCGCGCCTTTGTAATACATGACCACGTTGAAAAACCCGGCGACTCCCAGCGTTTCGGCGTCCGGGGCCACTTCTTCGATGTGCCGGCGGAACGACTCTTCGCGCTCGTCCAGGCACGTCACGACTTGGAACCGGGGGCGGAACTCGTGCGGAAACCGGTGCGGCGGATGCAGCCCGATGGCGTCCAGGGTGAGGACGCGGAACCGCCGCTCGTAGGCGTGTTGAAACACGCGCCGCCGTTCCACGTCGCCGAACCCCTCCACCTCACGGAAGACGGCCGACCACTCGGCGGGAGAGAGTTTCGACAATTCCCGCGCCGACCAGCCGAGCAGTTGCGCCAGTTGAAACAGGGGGAAGGCCCGCTGGTTCGCGTCCGGCGGGTGCCACTCGTCGTTCCCCGGCAGGCGACTCCGCAGGCCGGCCGGCGGCCCGTCGTCACCGAGTTCGGCGCGGGCCACCCACTCCGCCGCGAGGCGGTCGAGCAACAGGCGGACGGCGACGAACCCTTCCAGGCTGCCCGCCGGGATGGGTTGCGCCACCCGGTCGCCCCGCAGTTCCACCTCGCGGACCATGCCGCCCCACCCCCGCAGCGCCAGGAGCGTCGCGGAGAGATAGTCGTCCCACTCCGCGGGGGGAACGCCGAGCCGGTCGAACGACTCCCGCGCGCTGGTCAGGGCGTCGGTCCCGGCGGCCAGCAGGCGGCGGGCTTCGGCGGCGAGGGGGCGGAGCCACTCGTGGACGGGGCCGCCCGGCCGCGCGTAGGTTTTCAGGAAGGCGCGGAACAGCCCGTCGCCGCGATCCGGCAGCGGCCACGCCGAGATGCCCTGATCCAGGAACGCGGCGGCGAAGCGGACGAGCAGGTCGTTCACCAACTGGTCGGTGTCGACGCCGGTGGCCTTGAAGAGTACGTCGCGGTGGCGGAGGTAGCGGGCCGGCGGGCGGAGCGGCGGCGGGGCGTGCGCGACGCCGGCCAGACACACCCGCCACAGGGACGCGACCGTCACCGCCTCCCACGACTCTTCCGACCACGTCTCAATATCCCGGACCCCAAAGGTGTCGAACAGGTCGCCGGCCCATCCGCTGCCGCCGCCGACCCGCCCGCGCAGGTCCCGCATCACCCACCGGCGCGTCTCGGCGGTCAGCCGCAGGCGGATCTGACTGGGTACATCGGCGCGGAACTGTCGCAACGCCCCGGTCTCGGCCAGGTGGTAGGCCAGCTCCGCCGCTGTTGCCGACCAAATGGGCCGTTCGAGCATGGCCCGCCGGACGTCGAGCGGCGTGGCGGTGCCGACGAGCGGGGTGGCGACCGCACCCGTCATCTCCTTGTGCAGCACCGCTTCCAGATCGGCCACGCGGATGCGGCCCTTCCGCAACTCCGCGCGGTAGCGGTCCTCGGTCAAGTACGGCTCGCACCCGAACACCTCGCCCCCGCGACGGACGGCCTCGTCGAACGTCATCCCTTCGAAGGCGTGCAGCGTGTTGTGGTGGATGAAGACCGTGATCGGCCCCTGCGCCGGCAGCAGGTGGGCGGCGTGACCGATGGCGGAGCGGAGGGCGTCGAGGGAGCTGCCACCGCCGTCCGTGCCGTGGGGGTCGTCGGCCGAATGCTTGAGT
>JBBRUO010000717.1:0-2621 GCA_038247725.1 Gemmatales bacterium | reverse complement strand
TGAAGTTGGGCAAGATGTTGAACCACCAAGGACACGAAGAGCACGAAGAATAACTGTGTGTTCCGCTCGGTTCTTCCACTTCGTGTCCTTCGTGCTCTTCGTGGTTCAGTCCGCTTCTCTTCAATCTCTGAGCAGCCCTGGCGGGGTAAGCCCGACCGCCGAATCTCGAATGGGCCGGAGCGGGGTGGTCGCGGCCCGGCGTCCTTCAGCCTTTCTGCTCCAGCAGTGGAAGGGTCACGACGAACTCGGACCCGCGGCCGATGCCGTCGCTCCGAGCGGTGACGGTACCGCCGTGCAACTCGGTCATCCGTTTCACCAGCGCCAAGCCGATGCCCAACCCGCTCTGTGTTTGTTTCATCAACGTGTGCCCGTGGACGAACAAGTCGAACACGCGGGAGAGGAACTCGGACGGGATGCCGATGCCGGTGTCCGTCACCCGGACCGTGACGTGGGTTGATGACTCACTGACAGTGAGCGACACGACGCCACCAGGCTCGGAGTAACGTGCGGCGTTGCTCAACAGATTGCTGAACACTTGGGTCAGCCGCACGGAGTCTCCGGAGACCAGGATCGGCGCGGTTGGCAGGCTATCGTGGAAGGTGACGCCCCCTTCATCGAGCTTCGGTTTGCACGCCTCGATGGCGGCCTGCAACGGCTCACTCAAGTCGATGGCCATCCGTTCGACACTCATCGTGTTGCGAGTGATGCGCGAGGCGTCCAGAAGGTCGTCGATGAGCCGCGCCAAGTGCCGCGACTGCCGGTCGATGATCCGTCGGGCCTTCTCCGCGCCCGGCGGGTTGTCCGCCGACAGTCGGATGATCTCCAGCGAGTTCCGGATCGGGGCGAGGGGGTTCCGGAGTTCGTGGGCGAGGGTGGCCAGGAATTCGTCCTTACGCTGGTCGGCCTCGACCAAGCTGGCGTTCGCGGCGGCCAACTCGGCCGTCCGCGCGGCCACCTTCCGCTCCAGTTCCTGTTCCTGCAGACGGTGTCGTTGGGCGTACCGGATGGCCCGCTCGAGGAGGATCGGTTCGAGGCGGCCTTTCTCCAAATAGTCGTCCGCCCCGGCGGCTTCGGCCTCCCGGTCGATCTCCGGCTGGCCAACGCCGGTGAGGAGGATGACCGGGCCGGGGCACTGCCGCTCCTGTTTTTCCCGCAGCAACTCGAGACCGGTCCGCGCGCCGAGGCGGAAATCGATCAGATAGACGTCGTACTCGTTCCGACAGATGAGTTCGAGGGCGGTGTCGAAATTGGGTTCCCAATGTAGGGTGGAACGGCCACCGGGCATTTCCGCGACCACCCCGCGCGTGATCAAGTAGTCGTCCTCGTCGTCGTCCACGAGGAGGATTCGCAACGGGGTGTCAGGATTCGAGGGAGCCATTGTCGGGTAACTCGACGATTTCCAACCAGTACTTGCCCAGGGTGCGGATCACATCGACCAGCGCCTCGAACGTGACCGGCTTCGTGATGTAAGACGACGCCGACAAGTTGTAACTTCGAAGGATGTCCTCCTCCGCTTTGGAGGTCGTCAGGACGATGATGCGAAGCCGTTTCAGTTCCGGGTCCGCCTTGATCCGCACGAGCGCCTCCCGCCCGTCCACCTTCGGCATGTTCAAATCGAGGAGGATGATGCCCGGCCGCGGGGAACTCGCCGGGTCGGTGTATTTGCCTTGCCGAAACAGGTATTCGAGCAGTTCCGCCCCGTCCTCGACGAACCGCAACTCGTTCGCCAGTTTCGCCTCCTCGAACGCCTCACGGGTGAGTTTTCGGTCGTCGGCGTCGTCGTCGGCCAGCAGAATGACCACGGCTCTGGGTGGGTGTGGCATGAGAGTCATGATGTTAGCGGCCAATCGATGAGGAATCGCGCCCCCTCGTTCGGGCGGCCACGGGCGGCGACCGACGCGCCGTGGCGGATCAGTATCTTACGCACGATCGCCAACCCCAACCCGGTGCCCTCGAAAGCGGCGCGGCCGTGCAGCCGTTGGAATAACTCGAAGATTCGCTCGGCGTACTCTTGTTCGAACCCGATCCCGTTGTCGGCCACTTCGATCCGCCAGCCCTCGCCCTCGGGCGGGTCGGCGTCGGGCGGCAGGTCGGCGAACCGCGCGGCCGTCACCCGCACCACCGGCGGCACGTCCGGGCGAGCGAACTTCAGCGCGTTCCCGATCAGGTTCTGGAACACCTGCCGTAACTGGCTGGCGTCCCCAGGCAGTTTGGGGAGTGGTCCCACCTCCATTCGGCCCTGGCACTTGTGGAGACTCAGGTCAAATAACTGCTGCACGTCTTGGACCACGGCGGCCAAATTGACCGGATCGGTCGGAAGTCGTTTGGACCCCACGCGAGAAAACGCCAGCAAGTCCTCGATCAGCGTTCGCATCCGGGCGGCCGAGTCGAGCATCCGGTCGATGTAGTCCTTACCCTGCTCGCCCACCCCGTCGCGGTGCTTGCTGGCCAGCCGGGTGCCGAACGCCTGGATCTTGCGGAGCGGTTCCTGGAGGTCGTGGGAGGCGATGTAGGCGAACTTTTCCAACTCCTCGTTGCTCGCCTTCAGGGCGGCCGAAGTGACGACCAGTTGTCGCTCGTACTCCCGCCGTTCGGTCATGTCGCGCATGGACACGACCGCC
>JBBRUO010000716.1:0-2622 GCA_038247725.1 Gemmatales bacterium | reverse complement strand
CTTTGTGTCCTTTGTGGTTCCATCCTGTCTTCAATCTCTCTGAGCAGCCCTGCTTCCCCCGCCGACGCACCAGGACTTTCCCGTGACCGACACCGACACCGGGACCAACGACGCGAATCGGTCCCCCCTCGGCGTTCTGGCACCGGCCTTGCGCCGGTGACTGCTGGACGTCGGCGTGTCGGGCGTGAGCCAGTTTTCCCTTCCGTGTTGCCTCAACCGAAACTGTGACCGGAACGGCGGGCCGAAATTCGCGGTGTGTTTCGCCTCGGCCCTCGCTCGCCGCACGGAATACCATCACCGACCCGAGCGAAGGATTGGGGTCCGGTGGGAGCGGGCCGCCGCCGGTCCCGGCTTGTAAACTCTTGAGAGACATCCCTTGAGGACCGACTCCCATGCCCGGTCGCACCGCGGACCGCGTCGCCGTGATCGCCCTCGCCGCACTGACGGCCGCCGGCGTGGTGTCGTTGGCCGCGCACTGGGGCGCGCGGGTGGAGTACGCCGACCGCTTCCTCATCCTGCTCGGTGCGGTCTGGGCCGGCTGGCGTGCGTGGCCGACCCGACCGTCCCGACCGGGCAGATCCTCCTCCGGAGTGGGCCTGCTCCTGGTGACGGCCGCCGCGTTCGCCTTCCCGGTGGCGTGGCTGCTGCAAGTGCAGATCGGCCCGCGGACGCTCCTGCTGTGGTGGCAGGCGGCGGCGATTGCCGCCGCCGCCGCCGGCGTGATCCTGGCCCGCGACGGCTGGCCGAAACTGCGGGACTGTGGGTTCGCGCTGCTCTTCCCGTTCCTGGCACTCCCGATCCCCTCACGGGTGCTGGCCCCACTGCAATCCACCCTGCAAACCGTCACCACGGGCGTATCAAACGTGGTGCTCGCGGGCGTTTACCCGGTCACGAAATCTGGCTTCGTGCTGACGCTACCGGGGGGGCCGCTGGAGGTGGCCGAGGCGTGCAGCGGGGTGCGGTCGCTGACGGCGCTGGTGGCGATCACCGCCTTCGTGGCCTTCCTGCGCGGGTTCGGGCCGGCCGGCGGGTCGCTCTTGATGGCGTTCGCCATCCCCACCGTGGTCGCCGCCAACGTCCTCCGCGTGTTCCTGAGCGGGGTCATTCAGGAGACGTTCGGTGCGGAATACATTCGCGACGACTGGCACGAGGCGCTCGGGTTCGCGATGGTGTTGGTCGGGCTGGCGGGAGTTCTTGCAGCGGCCCACCGGCTTCGCCGGCTGGCGACCCCGTGGGCGGAAACGGCCGACCCCCACCCCCACCTGGAGAACGGTACCGTGAACCGGTCGCCGTTGCTCCCCTGGGTGGCGGCCGGATTCCTCGCCGCATCGACCCTGGGCACCGGGTACGCCGTGCACCTCGGCTGGCGGGCGGTGGCGGAGAGCCTCGCGTCCGTGCCATTGGATCGCATCCCGCTGCGGCTGGGTGATTGGGAGGCGAAGGGGAACGAACCGATCCCGCAAGAGGTGTCGAACCTGCTCGCCCAGGACACGGGACTCTATCGCGTGTACACGAACAACCTCGGCCAGGAGGTCCACTGCTGGGTGATGTACTGGTCGTCCCTGGCGACAGTCCACGGGTACCACCACCCGGATGTCTGCTGGGGGAATCGGGGCGGGGTCCCGACGTACCGGGGTCTTGAGGTGGTGGCACCGTCCAGCGGCGGGCGGCTGCCGCTCACCGCGCGGCGGTTCGACGTGACCGGCGGGCAGAACTTCATTTTGTACTGGACACAGGACGGCCCACGGGTGTGGGACGCGGCGACGGAGGCGCGGGCCAGCGTGCAGGGGATGTCCGAGTTCAGTTCCGGTCACGGGTGGGTGGCGGACCTGCTCGCACCCCCGGCCGACCGGCCCCCCGGTCGCCTGACGGTAGTGCTGGCGACGCGACACGTCGGCCCGACGGCCGAGCGGGAAACGGCCGAGTTAGCCCGCCGTCTGGCCGACGAACTGTTCACTCTCTGCCCGTGGGCCGCCCCCCCCCACGCGGCCGGCGAACCGAGCCCCTGACTTCGCGGCGCAGGGATCCAGTTAGGCAGGCAGCCTGTTTTCGTCCTGATCGGTGCCGACCGCTCTCGGGTGTCCGTGACCTGCGGCACGGCAAGATTTTCATTTTTCCGGTTGTCGATTTGACGCCCCTATTCTAGAAAATTGGCGTCCTTGGGGGCGAGACCAACTTCCGCAGAACGGTGCTGGATCGGATGCAAGAACTGCACCCGACCATGGCGAAGCCGCAGCCTGACCGCATACTGTTAATCCTCCTGATCCGCCCTTCTCACCTTCGCGTCGTCCACCTGGGCAAGTACTACCCGCCGGCCTCCGGTGGGATTGAGACTCACACGCAAACCCTCGCCCGCGCTCAAGCTTCGCTTGGTGCCGAGGTCGCTGTGGTCGTAGTGAATCACGCCGACCCCGCGGGCCGCGATGTGACGTTTGAACGGTTCGCACGAACGGCGGACGCAGAGGATGCGGACGGGCCGATTCGCGTCTTCCGGGCGGGGCGACTGGCGAACATCGCCAAGCTCGACGTGACGCCCGGACTACCGCGGATGATTGCCCGCATTCGGCGAGAGTTCCGCCCCGATGTTTGGCACCTGCACACGCCGAACATCACCATGATGTT
>JBBRUO010000715.1:0-2638 GCA_038247725.1 Gemmatales bacterium | reverse complement strand
GCGGCTGTGCGTGGCCGCCTCCAACGAGTGGCCGTCGGCCTTCGAGGGGGGCAAGGAACTGGCCGCCGTGTTCGACCGCTTCGCGCTCCGCAAGACGGTGAAGCCGATCCGCTCGGCCGATCATGTCGTGAGGGCGGCCGATGCCGGCGAGGGGAATTGACGCAACAGACAAGTTGCCACTCCCGTTCCCATTCGATCAGATACTGTGGAGTAGCAAGCCCACGGAGTCAGACCGATGCACGCGAACCAGACCGACGTCCAGAAGATCCTCGGCGGGGTTCAGCAGTACGTCGTACCCCTGTTCCAGCGGCCGTACAGTTGGGAGACTCGACAGTGGACGAAGCTGTGGTCCGACCTGGCCGAGTTGTGTGAGGAGGACAAGCCGCGGAACCACTTCATCGGTTCGATCGTCACGATGCCGGAGCGGGCGGTCCCCGAGGGGGTCAGCAAATTCATCCTCATCGATGGTCAGCAGCGACTCACCACGATGCTCGTCCTCCTGGCTGCCGTGCGGGACAAAGCCCGGCGCGACGACGACACGAAACTGGCCGACAAGATCGACGACCTGATGCTGAAGAACCGGCACCAAGACGAGACGGATGTCTACAAACTGCTCCCCACCCAGGCGGATCGTTCCGCCTTCTGCGCGATCATGGACGGCACGGTTCCGCCGGTTGGTGACGGAATCGCGGCGGCCCACGCCTTCTTCGAGAAGAAGCTACGGTCTCCGTCCGCCCCGGCCCTCGACCGGATTCACACGGTGATTTGCAAAAGCTTGGTTCTGGTCAGCATCGTCTTGGACCGAGACGACAACCCCTACCTCATCTTCGAGAGCCTCAACGCGACCGGACAGCCGCTCACGCAGGCGGACCTGATTCGCAACTTCGTCTTCATGCGGGTCCACTCGAAGCAGCAGGATAAAGTGTTCCGCGAGTTCTGGCAGCCGATGCAGGAGCGGCTGGGGAAGCACCTCACCGAGTTCATGCGGCACTTCCTCATGCGGGACGGCCGCGTCGTCAAGCAGGGCGACGTGTACCTCAGTTTCAAGGAGTGCGTCGAGGAGCGCGGCGACGAGGGCGTTCAGGATTACCTGACCGAGTTGGCGAACTTTTCGGTGCACTACTCGCGCTTGATCGACCCGGCCCGCGAACCAAACCGGGAGTTGGCCGACCGACTCGCCCGGCTCAACCGGTTCGAGGCCACGACGGCGTACCCGTTCCTCCTCAACGTGTACCACGACCTCGCCGAAGGGCGACTCGGTGCCGCCGACTTCGCCGGCATCCTCGACGTGCTGGAATCGTTCCTGATTCGGCGCTACGTCTGTGGCGTCCCGACCAACGCGCTGAGCAAGATTTTCGTCTCCCTGTATGCCCAGGCCCGTGCCGTCGGGCCCGTGCGAGAGGGCGTGCGGGCGGTTCTGGCGGATAAGAACTTCCCCCGTGACAAGGTGTTCCGCGAGCAGTTCCTGGCTCTCCGGCTGTACGGCGGGGGGGACCGGCGCGACAAGGCCAAGCTCATCCTGGACCGTCTGGAAGCGTCGTATGAACACAAGGAGGCGATCGATCCGAAGTCGCTCACGATCGAACACGTCATGCCCCGGACACTGACCGACTGGTGGAGGGAACACCTCGGCGACGGCTGGGAGGATATCCACGAGGCGTGGCTCGACACGGTCGGCAACCTCACCCTCACCGGGTACAACCCGGAGTTGTCGAACTCGGACTTCCGGAAAAAGAAGGCGATTTTGAATGCCAGCCACGTCGAACTCAACCGGCACTTCGCCGACATGGTGGTGTGGGACGGCGACGCGATCCTGCGGCGCGGGTCGGCTCTCGCCGAGCGTGCCCTCCGGGTGTGGCCGGACGTGCCACGGACGGTGGACGACCGGGACGAGGCGGACGAACCGGACGAGGAGCGGGAGGAATCGGCCGGGCTGTTGGAGACGGTCATCGACGACCTTGGCGGTTCGACGGCTCTGGTGGGAGCGGGCCGGTTCCGCATTCACCGCCTGCCCGACGCGCGCGTCGTCAACGTGAAGTACTCGCGGTCGCACGGGAAGTACTACTGGTTCGGACTCCATGCGTCGCTGTGGGAGGAGTTGAAACGAGTAAAGGCAACGCACCTCGTTCTCGTCCTGGGTGCCACGGGCTATGCCAGCGTCCCGATCAGTTTCATCGATAAATACGTTGCGGACGCCGGGACTTCGCCCAAAGCGGACGGAACGATCCGGCATTATCACGTGCTGGTGACAACGGGTCGAAACCCCGAATTATTTCACCACGGCAATCCGAACCGCTACTCGATTACCTCGTTTTTCACGCCGCTACCTGTCAAAGCAAAGCCCGGTGCGCCTGTTGGAGACTCCTAACCCTGTGGTCCCCGTGTGCCGCCGGGCACCCCGCTGCTGGGCGAGGTCATCACCTGGACCTGCCCGGCCAAGGCCGTCCGCCACGCCGACTTGATCGCCGCCCTGCGGAGTGCCGCCCTGGACGAGAGGGTGGCCCGCGCCCTGGCTCCCCGCCACGCCTTCGCCCGCGCCTGCCGCAAGCTGGCCCGCGCCCGCGTCATCCGCTCGCTGGCCGAGACCGAGACGACCCTCACCTTCCAGTTCACCGCCGAGAGCCGGGCCGGGGACAAG
>JBBRUO010000714.1:0-2654 GCA_038247725.1 Gemmatales bacterium | reverse complement strand
TCCCCCTCCCCCATAACCCCCCTCCCGCCGGTGGAGGGGGGAACCAGCGAAGACAAAATCCCCATCACCTGCTCGTAGCTGAACCGCCGCGAGTTCTTGATGGCCCCGTTGAAGAACTCCACGTCCGCCTTCTGCATATCCGGCGTGTATTCGATCCGCACGCTCTTGACGTACCGCACCTTATCTTGTTGCAGGCTGGCCAGTCCGTTCGAGATCACCTCCGGGAACATCGGGATGACTTTCTGCGGCAGGTAAACGCTGGTCCCCCGGCGGCGGGCCTCGACGTCCAGGTGGCCACCGGGTTTGACGAAGTGCGCGACATCCGCGATGTGAACGGTCAGTACCCAGTGCTGGGTCTTCGGGTCGATGGTGACGCTCACCGCGTCGTCGAAGTCGCGGGCGTCCGCCGGGTCGATGGTGACGACCAGTTCGTTCGTGAAGTCCGTGCGGCCGTGCAGGTCGGTCTCGCGGAAGGCGTCGGCCTGCGCCCGCGCCTCGGCCAGCGATTCCGGGGTGAACTCCTCCGGCAAGCCGAACGCGCGGATCACGGTGAGCAGGTCCACTCCCGATTGCGATAACGGCCCAAACACCTCGGTAATAACGCCCTCACCCCGGCCCTCCCCCGTCGGGAACCGGAGCATCTCGATCTGCACTTTGTCTTGCGCCTTCACCCCCTTCGCGCCGGGGTCGCCGACGGACACGGAGTGCGCGAACACGGTGCCATCAACCCGAACGAACCCTTCGCCGTCCCGCTCGAAGTAGGTGCCGACGAACGTCCGCGTGGCTCGCTCGACAATCCGCACCACCTCGCCGGCGGCGTTGCCGGTCTTGCTCCCCTTGCGGGTGAGCTTCACCAGGACGCGGTCGCCGGTGCTGGCGTCCTGCTCGCGGCCCTCGCGGATCATGACATCCGATACGGGTGGGTCGCCCGGCTTGGTGTCCGGGCGGACGAAACCGAGGCCGGAGTGCGTCCGCCGGTAAGTGCCGAGGACGGTGCCCCTGGCGTCGGTCAACGCCACGAGGTTGCCCCGGCCCATGTCCGCCTTGCCCTCGTGAATGAGGGCGCGGAGGGTGCGGCGGAACTCCGGGTAATCGTCCCCGGACAGGCCCATCCGCTTGGCCAGCGCCTTCGGTTTCAGTGGCGTGTAGCTCTGGCGGCCGAGGGCCTGGAGGATGCGGGTGCTGAGGTCGGACATGGCGTCCCAGGGCGGAGTACGACGGGCCGAGGGAATTGTACCCGGCCCCGTGCCCGTGGGACACCGCCACTGCGGCCAACGGTTCACGACGGAAGCGGAAAAATTCGATTGCCCGACGGGGTGAGCGTCGGTATACCGCCGTGCTACAAGTCGCTGGCACCGGGGGCACGCCGCATGCGATGGGGAGCGTGGGGAATCTGCGCGCTGCTCGGTGCCGCCGCCACGGTCGCGGCGTCCGATCCCATTTCGTCCCCGCCGCCGGTGTCCGGGCGGGCGTCGTCCGGCACCCCGCTGAGCGAGTCGTTCAACCCGGACTCGCTGTTCTCGAAGCGGCGGGCGTCGCCCCCGCCGGCAGAACCCGAACTGTTCGTCGAGGACGGGTTGGTCCCGATTCCGAAGCTACCACCGCCGCCGAAGCTGTGGTCCGGCACCGTGGACCTGGGGCTGAACGGGGCCGTCGGCAACTCGCAGTTGTTCAACCTGCGGGGCGGGTGGAACGTCCGCCGCAAGGCCGAACGGAACTCGCTCACCAGCGATTTCCAGTACGTCTACTCCGAATGGAATCGCTCGGTCAGCACCCACCAGGCGCTGTTGAACACGCGGGACGAGATTATCATCCCCCACAGCCGTTTGTCGCCGTTCACCGCGGTCCAGGTGGAATACGACCAACTGCGGGCGTACCGCTTCCGCGTCGGCGTGTACGCCGGGTCCGCGTATCGGGTGGTGGACGAAGACGACTTGTCCCTCCGCCTCCGCAGCGGGGTCGGGGCGACCCGCGAACTCGGCACCCAGGGGCGGGGCGACCGGTGGGTGCCGGAGTTCCTCATCGGGTACGATTTCCGCTACCAGTGGAACGACCGCAGCACGTTCGTCTCCATCTTCGACATGTACCCCCGCGTGGAAACGCCGTGGATCTTCCGCGCTCGCCTGCGGATGGCCTACGAGTACATCTTCTACCCGGAGATGGGGGCGGTGCTGCGGCTCGGCATCCAGGACCGCTACGACAGCGACCCCGGCCCCGCCCAGCGGAACGACCTGACGTACTTCTCCAGCGTCGGGTTCAAGTTCTGACTCAGGTTGGGGCGCGAGACGCTCGCGTTGCTGGGTCGTCGATCTGATTTCGGGAACGGAGTGACACCAGTCGTCGGTCGAGTCGGCGTTTTTTGCACTACCGTTGCGGGTTCGGCCGTCGCGCCGACACTTTCCCCGCCGCGGACGACGCATGACACTCCCCCGCCTCGCCACGCTCCTGCTCGTCGCGGCCTTCTGGTGGCAGGGGGAGCGGTTCCTCGCCGCGAACGGGCCGACGTTCGACGAACCGGTCCACTTCGCCGCCGGGTACTCGTACTGGGCGACCGGCGACTTCCACCTGAACCTGGAAGACCCGCCGCTCGCCAAACTGCTGTGGACGCTGCCGCAGTTCCTGTTCGACCCCCTGCCCTTCCCCGCCGAGTGGCG
>JBBRUO010000713.1:0-2657 GCA_038247725.1 Gemmatales bacterium | reverse complement strand
TGGTCCGCGCCCGGTACCTGGGACGGCAACCGCGTGCCGGCCGCCGGCGACCGGGTGCTGATCCGCTCCTCACACGCCGTCGTGTACGACACGAACAGCAAGGATGTGATCCGAGGCGTCTCCGTCTCCGGGAAGCTGGCGTTCGCTCCGGACAAGGACACGCGGCTCGAAGTCGGGCTGATCGTGATCCAGGCCGGTGACGTGTACACCGAGGAGGGGTTCGACTGCGAGGCGCACATCGAGAAACCCGCGCCCGGCACGCCGGAGCCGACGCTCGAACTCGGTACCGTGGACGCGCCGATTCAACAGGGGAAGACAGCCCTCATCCGGTTGCATTCTGTCGAGGGGATGGACAAGGAGTCGTGCCCGGCGATTGTCTGCTGCGGCGGGCGGTGGGACGCGCACGGGCAGCCGATGTCCCGCACCTGGGTGAAGCTCGGCAGCCCGGCGAAAGTCGGTGACACGGCGGTGACACTGGCGGAGGCCGTCACCGGCTGGGCCGTCGGGGACACGGTCGTCTTCACCGGCACGCAGACCCACGGCGACGCGAAAACGGAGTCGGTGTCGGAGGAGCGGACGATCACCGCCATCGGCGGGGCGAAACTCACCTTCGACAAGCCGCTGGCCCACGCGCACGCCGGGGCCGGCGCGTACCGCGGCGAGGTGGCGAACCTGACGCGGAACGTCGTCGTCGAGTCGGCGGACCCGGCCGGCGTTCGCGGGCACACCATGTACCACCGGGATTCCGCCGGGTCGCTGTCGTATGCCGAGTTCCGGCACCTGGGTAAGAAGAACGTCCTCGGCCGGTACTCGCTGCACTACCACCTCGTCGGCGACACCATGCGGGGCAGCTCCGTGACGGGCGTATCGGTGTGGGACAGCCACAACCGGTGGCTCACCATCCACGGCACCAATTACCTCGTCGTGCGGGACGTGGTGGGGTACAAGTCGGTCGGCCACGGCTTCTTCCTGGAGGACGGCACCGAGGTGTACAACGTCCTCGACCGCAACCTCGCCATCGGCGCGGAGGCCGGCAAGAAGCTGCCGAAGCAGATCCTGCCGTTCGACCAGAACGAGGGGGCCGGCTTCTGGTGGACGTGCAGCCTGAACACCTTCACCCGCAACGTCGCGGCCGAGTGCGACCGCTACGGGTTCCGCTACGAGGCCACCCAGACGAGCGCCCTGAAACTCGACTTCCACATCCGCCAACCGGACGGCACGCGGAAGAAGGTGGACGTGCGGACCCTGCCGTTCGTGCGGTTCGACGACAACGAAGTCCACAGCAGTCACGGCCTGTACGGGGTGAACCTGGGCGAAGGGGTGAACCGCGTCGGGCCGGACGCCAAGCACCCGTTCGTGGTGCGGAACCTGAAGATCTGGGACGTTCACTACGGCTTCCGCCCGCAGGTGCCGAACCTGCTCGTCGAGAACCTGCACATCGACCACGCCGTCTACGGCGTGTACCACCCGAACTACGACAACCACGTCTACCGGAACGTGTACATCGGGCACACGAGCGCCGAGCCGTTCAACCGCGGCCACGACGACCTGAGCGTGCAGTACGGCCCGCTGACCGTGGACGGCTTGACCTTCGACGGGTGCCGCTCCGGCGGAATGCCGCTCATCCAGATTTCGGACGACAACCCGACGGGCAACGCCGTTACGCACATGCGGAAGGTTGCCACGCCGAACTGGTCGGATAACAGCAAGCAGAAGGCGATGGCCAACCTGGGCGGGGGGCCGCGGCCGACGCCGAAGAGCGTGACGGGCGTGCCGATCTACCTGCACGACCACTACGGCCCCGGCCGCCACGCGATGGTGGTGAGCGTGAAGTCCGGCGAGTTCAAGGCCGACCCGGCGGCGTTTCGCGCCGACCCGCCCCTGACCGGGAATGAGTCGCGGGTGAAGGAAGTGAAGGACATCCCGTTCCCGGAGTTGCTGACGCCGGTGGACGACCTGCCGCCGACGACGGTCATCACGCGAGTGATTCGCCACGGCGGCAGCGTCACGATTCGCGGCTGCACCGCCGACAACGGAACGGTCGCGAAAGTCACCGTGAACGGCCAGCCGGCGAAGGCGACCGCCCCAAACTTCGCCGAGTGGGAAATCGTCGTCCCCGCGCGGACGGGCGAACTCAAGCTGGAGGCACGAGCCGAGGACGCGGCGGGCAACGTCGAGACGACGCCGATGGTGCTGGTGGGGAAGTGAGGTGAGCGCGGGAAGTGAGGTTCCCGCCGAACCGGTTTGCTTCTGGCGTCCGTGCCGGTTCTCGCCGCGCCAGAGGTGGCACCGCCGAGTGGAAATCTGTCAGGTTGACTTACGGCAAGTCTGCCGCGACTCTTCGAGATAGAGTCGTGGACGCACCAACCCAGTAGGCTTTAGTTCGGAAAGCAATCACCTGCGGGTTGAGCAATTGCTTGGTTTGGAAGAAGGGCGTGGAATCCCGTGTCCTTGGCGACGTCCGGTTATGCGGGTTGACCCCGAGGGCGGTACACCAAGACTTGATCCAAACCGTCCTTGGCGATCCCAGCGAGCCGACGCAGGTAGAAGAAAAACGGCCTCAGTACGTGCATTTTGGCTGGTATTACAAAGTGAAGCTCCACTACGAGTTTCTGCCGCAGCCTGTATTCGTCGAGATCATTCTCACGGATGACGAC
>JBBRUO010000712.1:0-2694 GCA_038247725.1 Gemmatales bacterium | reverse complement strand
GGTGTACCTGGCCAAGCATCGCGTCCAGAAGCAACTTCAGGAAGAGATCGAATCGCTCGAGGCCGAAGGCGTCTGAGCGGCTTTCCCGGGTAGGCGTCACGGAAGTTGGTGGTAAATGGGTTCACTTCGGCGTATGTTCGAGCGTCGCCCGGAAATTGCCCCCCGGCAGGAGCCTCCGCCATGTCCGCTCCCCTATCACCCGAACTCGAAGCCAAGGCCCAAGAACTGGCCGCCCGCATCACCACCCGCTCCGCCGACGCCATCCTCGACATGGCCCGACGACTCGTGGCCACCCCCGACGAAAATCTCTTCGGCGGCACCGAGTTCGCCCTCCGCGACTCCGCCTTGGGGGTCGTCGCCGACGCCTACGCCGAGCACCTGGGAAAAAAAGGGGGTACGTCGGAGCCACCGCCGACTGCCCCCACTGCCGCCGCACCATCCCCTTCCACGGGTACCGCGAGAAGACGGTCACCACCCTCGGCGGCGGCGTCAGTTGCCACCGCGGGTACTACTACTGCGGCGTCTGCGGCGAAGGCTTCCACCCGTGGGACGACCGCGTCGGATTGAGTGACAGTCGGCTGTCACCGGCCGTCGAACAACTGGCGACGTTGTGCGGAGCGGTGGCCGACAGTTTCGAGAAAGGCACCGATTTGCTTCGCGAGACGACCGGGATTCGGCTGGGCGAATCGACGGTCGAGCGGGTGACGGAAGCGGTCGGGCAACGGATCGCCGACCACTCCGCGAAGGGGCGGGGGTTCGGCGGGAAGCAACCGTGGGACTGGCATCCGGACGCCACGGGCCGCACCGTGGGATACATCAGCATCGACGCGACGGGGGTGCGGCAGCAAGGGAAACGCGGGGAATCGGCGGAGGGCCGGATGGCCTACGTGGGGATGATTTTCAACCCGCTGCCGGACCGCGAGCGGGTGTTCGAGGGGTTGCCCAAGCCGGGCACGGGGATGCGGGCGCGGTACGTGAGCGGGCTGTATCCGCTGGCCGAGATGGGACCGCTGCTGCGGAAACAGGGGTCGCTGGTGGGGTTGGACGCGGCCGAGACGTGGGTGGCGTTGAGCGACGGCGGGTCGGGGTTGGAGGACTTTTTGCGGACGAACTTCCCCCGCGTGGAGGCGGTCATCCTGGACTTCTATCACGCGTCGGAGTACTTGGCGAAGCTGGCCAAGGCGTGGCACCCGACGGACGAGGAGGCGGCGTTGGGGCAAGCGAAGGGGTGGTCGCGGCTGTTGCGGGACGAGGGCGGTCACGCGATGATCGCGGTGCTGGAGGAGTGGGAGTGGCCGGCGGTGCGGGGGCTGTCGGCGGTGCGGTCGGAGGTGCTGGGGTACTTCCGCAATCAGGTGGATCGGATGGACTATCCGGAGTACGAGGCGAACGGGTGGTTTATCGGTTCGGGGGCGGTGGAGAGCGCGTGCAAGACGGTGGTGGGCCAGCGTCTGAAGGGATCGGGGATGCGGTGGAGCGAGGCCGGGTCGCACGCGGTGTGCCACGTGCGGGCGTTGTACCGGAGCGAACCCGGCCAATGGGAAGCATTCTGGCAACGATCCCTCTCCGCCTGACCCAAAAGTCCACCAACAAATGTGACGCCTACCCACCCCACCGAGGAATACCCCGTGAACCCGCTACCTTCCGAACCGTGGCTAGCTCTGCAAGTGATGATGATGCCCCGTAACGCCAACCCGGTTCTGACCGTGTTGCCGGGAAGTAATGAAAATCCCCTGTACGCGACCATCTTCGGCGGGGTCGAGGTCAGCCGCTTCAGCCGCAGCTCCTCATCGGCGTGCCGTTGGGACCAGCGGTTCGACCAGTGGATAAAGAGCCACCTCAACCCGATCTGGGTCGAGGCTGAAGGCGACCTAGCGGAAGGCGAACAAAGTGCCGACCGCCTCGACCCAGATCGGAGTCTCGTACGCCGCAGTCTCCGCGAGCAGGCTGAACTTCACTACCCGTCAAACCGCATCGGCATTGGAGACAACGTGCAATGTGGCTTCTTCGAGGTAGTGCCTGACCATTCCAATGCTTATTCCCATTTCCTGGCTGATCGCCTTGAGGGTCTTCCCGCTCTCCCGAAGCGCGACAGCTTTCGTCATCTCGGATTCCCACTTGTCGCTCTTCTTGTGTTTCCGCTTCGACCTCTCGAAAGGCTGTGCCACTTGACCGAAAACCACCGCCAGATTCTCGCCCCAGGAACGGCACGCCGTAAACACTTTGTCCCAAGGGCGGTTCGTGTAAACCTCGATTAGAGCATCGGACGCCACCGCTTGACCGTGGCTAGCGAAGATTCCAGCGATCTCACCCGTGCTAACATCACGGATGCCATTGATGGCGGTCTTTCGCAGTTTGTTGAACGACAGCCGGGGGAAGTCCGGGTGGTCGGCTCGGATGCGACTGGTAAGTGCGTTCCAAGCGTTAGGGATAATCTGGGCACGGTTGCCACCGGAAGTTTGGTCAGCCAGTGGGGTGCCCGTTCCGGTCACGAAAACGTAACCGTTCATGGGCCAAAACCGTTTGTTCACTGAACAAGATAGATCACTTGGTCCAGACTTTTCCAAGAGAATTGTTCTGCATAGTGTACAGCGACATTGCGCATGCTCCGACGGGACGACGTTTTCGGAGCCTCGGCTTCGGCACTCTCTGCGCACATAAGATCACACTACACCGTGAAAACGGGAGGTTTTC
>JBBRUO010000711.1:0-2709 GCA_038247725.1 Gemmatales bacterium | reverse complement strand
TAGGAGATTTTCGCCGCCATGGTGGGCGCGTTGAGTTTCAGCGTGAGGACGTTTCCGGCGAGCGTGCCCGTGGCGACTTTGTTCTTTTCGCCGTCGAGGTAGAACTGGCCGGCCAGCGAGTCTGTCCAAGCAACCGGTTGGTCGAACTCCAGGGCGACCGCATCCTGGTTGGCACTCGTAAAGTGCGCCCGCTTCAGGTCCGGCGGTGTGATCGACGCCGTCGGCGGTTTGCCGTAGTGGTCCCGCTCGATGAGTGGTTGGATCAGCCGGGCGAACTCGGCCCAACCGGTCAGCGGGTAGTGGCAGCCGCCGCCGGGTTTGATGCCGAGCGTGGACAAGATCGACATATTCGAGTAATGGCGCGGCAACGTCCGCTGCACCTCGCGGAGCATGTCGCCGTGGCCGTTGCCCATGCTGCATGCGTTCGGCCAGATTTGGAAAACGTAGTAGTTCTTGATGTTCGGGAAGTCCTGCTTCCACGCGGCGGAGAGGTCGATGAAGAACTGCTGGTACGCCTCCCAGCCGTAGCCCCCGGTCGGTCCGTCCGCGCCCTGATCGCTCTCGCCCTGGTGCCAGATGACGGCCCGGATGCCGTGCGTCAGTTTCGCCTGCTGGATGCGCCACAGGGCACGGCCGTAGATCGTCTTCAGGTCGGCGCGGTTTGCCGGGGTGGCTTGGTGTTCGTCGATGCGGGTGCCGCCGACGGCCCCGTTGATGATGAAGATCGGCATCTTCTGGCTCGCCACCAACCGCTTGGCCAGTTCCATGCCCCACCAGCCGAGTTCGGCCTTCTCACCTTTTTCGGACTTCTTCCAGACGGGGTTGCACCACAAGTTCGGGCGGCCTTTGGCGAACCGGTCGCGCACCCAGTTAGTGGAATCGCCGCGCCCGCTTTGGCCGCCATAACTGCGAACCCACTCGTTCGTTTCAGGCGGGGATTTCTCGCCCGTGTCGGTGGCCAGCGCGTTCGACTGTCCCTGGATCAGGTACGCATCCCCGCACACGATATTGCCCACCGCGTGGAGTATCTTCTCCGTGTCGCCGGTCTTCGAGCCGAACTCGACTCGGTACTTGATGAGGCCCGGCTTCAACTTGGCCGTGAAGGAGTACGCCTTGTTGGCAGCCGGTTTCTGGGTCTGGGTGTCGAGTAACTTGTCATCGGCGAAAAGTCTCAGGAACACGGACTCGGCGGCTTCGGTCAGCGTGCCGTTGCAGAAGAGCGTGCCCTCGTTCTTGTCGTCGCGGGCGTAGAACTGGCCATCTTCGGGTTTCTCGTCCTTCGCGGGCGTCCGCGCGATCCAGGCGTCAGACGCGGGTTCTTTCACGGCGATCGTCGCCGAGCGAACGGTCGATGTGCCGCCGTTGTCGATAGTCGCCGTGACCGTCAGCGGGCCACTGTTCTGCGCGCGCGTGAGGACGAGTTTGCCCGCCGCGACTTCTTTGATGACGGCGAGGCCGGACACGGTCCAGGTGGAGTTGAGCTTGCCCGCGCCGGCGATTCGCATCGCGTCGAGGTTCGAGAGTTGCGGGGCGACTTCGATTGCCTGCCGCCCGTCCCACGCTGCCGGTGCTTGCAAAGTGAAGGCCGGTTCGGGGATAGCTTCGCGGACGGTGACGGGCACGTCGAGGGTCTTCGCGCCGTCCGGGAAAACGGCTTTCAACTTGACGGTGAGGCGCTGATCGCCGACCACCCGGCCGGCGTCGAACGTGAACGCGAAGCGGTCCACGGCGGCCACGGTTTCTTTCCCGTCGCGGTTCACGACCCAATACAGCTTCTCCGCGCCGCCGGCCGTCGCGGTCAGCGTGACGCTCTTCCCCTCGGCGACGACGACCTTCGGTTGCGACACCGCGAAGTCGCGCCCCGGTTGCACCAGCGGCCCGACCAGCGTTTGTAGCGGCTTCTGGTTCTCGTATTGCAGGCGAATCCAGTCGGCGGAGCGCACCACCTTCGACACCCGTGTCTCATCGATGTCGCCGGTGAAGTCGTAGGTGTCGTACCAGCCGCCGATCCACAGCCGCGCCGGCGACCGGATCGCGAGCGGGGCCGACTGGGTTTTGGTCTCGCCGTCGAGCTTCCCGTCGATGTAGATCTTCGAGTCGCCCTTCTCGTAGGTGTGGACGACGTGGACCCACTCGTTCGGCGTGAGCGGCGTTTTGCTCGACACGTCGGCTCCGGAGAAGTAGCACTCCATCTTCACGTGCGGCGGGCTGCGGTAGTGCATGACCACCTTGCCCTGGCCGTGTTCGTTCCCCCACGCGATGGCCCGCGCGTTCGGCCTCTCGGCGCGGAACCACGATTCGGTCGTGTGCGGGGCCGACCCGACCGGGTAGCCGACGATCTTGTCCCCGCCGAAGATGCCCTTCCGGTCGGCGAAGTGGCGGGCGGTGCCGATGACCCCGGCGGTCGCGGTCGTGCCGGTGTCCTTCGACTGAAGCGCGCCGACTTCGTCCGTCACCGCGTCGCCCATGTGCCACACGCTGAGGTAGCCGTTGACCTCATTGAACACCGCCCTGCCATCGGACTCGGTCTTCGCGGCGGCGTTCCCCCAGTGCAGTTTGATCTCCTGCCGGGCGTTCCCGACGATCTTCGGCACGCGCACCCAGACGCAGGCCGTGCCGTTCTTCGCGTCCCACTCCTCGATCTGGTACGCCAGCGGTTCGCCTTTGGCGTTCGAGGCGCGGAGGTCCGCGCCATCCGGCCGCGCCTGG
>JBBRUO010000710.1:0-2727 GCA_038247725.1 Gemmatales bacterium | reverse complement strand
GGGGTGACCGGGCCGTCCGTGGCGGGCGCGGATGGGGTCGAGCAGGGGGGACAGGTCGAGTCCGTGGCAGAAGTCCCAGACGACGCGGGCCTGGTGGTCGGCGTCGAGCAACGCGTCGATGGGGGTGGCGTCGAGTACCCGGTCGCGATCCGGGGATCGCAAGCGGGGCGGTGGCAGCAGTTCCGACATGATCGATCCTCCAACGGCGTTCGGCGACACAACCATTGGAGGGACCCAGTCACCCGATAGATTCACAAACTCTCAGTTGGTCGCGCGTGAACCGTTCTGACTTGCTCGGCTATGCCGTAAGTGCTGCCAGGTTATCGCTTCCGGCATTCAAATACTGAACGCGCGAGCCACGGATTCGCACGCTCTGACCTTTCCGGCCCCTTGTTGGGGTAAAATGACGTGTGTCCCCCATCACCCGGAGCCAGACCCATGACCCCTCCCGTTTCGGGGCGGAACTTCGTCGCCGGCGAGTGGCAGCCCCACCAGGGCGACTTCGCCAGCCGTAGCCCCGCGAACCTGTCGGTCGAAGTCGGGCACTTTCCGAGTAGTAGCCACGCGGAAGCGACGGATGCCGTCGCCGCCGCGCGAGAGGCGTTCCCGACGTGGCGGCGGATGTCCCGCATTCATCGCGCCGACTGTTTCGACCGACTCGCCCGGCTCATCGACCGCGACACCGACGAGCTGGCCACCCTGATGGCCCGCGAGTGCGGCAAGAACGTGCTGGAATGCCGGGCCGAGGTGGTCGAAGGGCTGCACATGGTGCAGTACGTGTTCGGCACCGGGCGGATGCCGGTCGGCGACATCATCGCCTCGGAAATCCCGGAGAAGGACGCCTACGTCCTGCGGAAGCCGTGGGGCGTGGTGGCGGTGATTACCCCGTGGAACTTCCCGTTCGCGGTGCCCCTGTGGATGCTCGGGCCGTCGCTGTTGGAAGGGAACACGGCGGTGTTCAAGCCGAGCGAGGACACCCCGGCCGTGGGCCAGAAGCTGACGGAACTGTTCGTCGAGGCCGGGTTCCCGAAGGGGACCATCAACCTGATCCACGGCGACGGGGCGGCCGGCGAAGCGCTGGTGAAGAACCCCGGCGTGAACGTCGTGTTGTTCACCGGCAGTTACGATGTCGGCAAGCGGATTCAGATGGCGTCGGCGGAGTTGCCCGACCGCATCGTCGCGGCCGAGATGGGTGGCAAGAACGCCGTCATCGTGTGTGACGACGCGCGGTTCGACCTGGCGGTGACGGCCGGCATCCTCAGTGCCTTCAAGACGACCGGCCAGCGGTGCGTGTCGGCGTCGCGCATCCTGGTTCACGAGTCGGTCATCGACCAGTACGCGGCGCGGTTCGTCGAGGTGGCGAAGCGGCTGAAGTTCGGCGACCCGCTGGACAAGTCCAACTTCGCCGGCCCGCTCATCCACGAGGAACACCGGACGAAGGTGAGCGGCTACAACCGCTTCGCCAAGCAGGAAGGGGTCACGGTCCTGCTGGACGCCGCTCCCATCGGCAAGGTCGGCTGCTACCTGTCGCCGTTCGTGTACCGGGTGGAACACGCCCCGGAATTGAAGTGCATTCGCGAGGAGGTGTTCGGCCCGCACGTCGCGCTGATCCCGTTCCGCACGGACGAGGACGCCGCGCGAATCGCCAACGACACCGACTACGGCCTGAGCATGGCGGTCATCACCGAGAGCTACCGGCGGATGCGGTTCTTCCGCGACGAGTGCGAGTACGGCCTCGGGTACGCCAACCTGCCGAGCATCGGGGCGGAGGTGCATCTGCCGTTCGGCGGGGTGAAGAAGAGCGGCAACGGCCACCCCAGCGCCGCCGGCCTGCGAGACGCCGTCACGCACCGCGTGGCGTGGACCGTCAACCACGGCACCGAGATCAAGATGGCCCAGGGGCTAACGGCGGACGTGTGAAGTTGGTATGATTCCCCGCAAACGGAGGCACGCCATGACCGCTGAACTGACCGAATTGAACGCCGTCGTCGCCGAGTTCCCGCCGGAGATGGTGCGGCAAGTGATCCAGTACGCCACCGGGTTGAAAGCGTGGCGGGAGAAGCCGTCGCCGGAAGAAATCGGCTGGTCGGATGAGGACTACCGTGCCGCGTCCGCCGCGTCCGCGCGATACTACGACCAACTCTATCCGGAGGACGAGGGGTATGGTGATCCTTCCCAAGCCCGGTGATGTCGTCATCATTTTCCAAACTGGAGTGCAGGCGTCCAAGTATCGGCCGTCGGTCGTCGTGTCCTCGGATCTGTACCACGCCACCCGGCCGGACGTGATTTTGGCCACCATCACGACTCGCATACCGGCGGTGCCCGAACCGCTGGATTACATCTTGCTGGATTCTCAAGCGGCGGGGTTGCACTACGCCAGCATGTTCCGGCCGTTCTTGAGCAGTGTGCCCGTGGCGACCGTCCCACTACCCGTCGGCCGGCTTTCGGATCGTGATTGGGCCGAGGTGCAAGCCCGCCTCCGGCTGGCGATGGCGGTGTGACACGTCGCGTTCCTTTCCTCACCGGGGTGCGTCATGGCAGTCTTTCAATTCGACGACGCACAAGTGCCGGACATCCACGGCGGCCTGCCCGGACCCGTCGGGGCGAAACTGCTGGCCCGCGACACCGTGTACGTCTCCGGCTCGTACACCCGCGTTTACCCGCTGGTGGTGGATCGCGGCAGCGGGTGCGTCATCATCGATGTGGATGGCAACCGCTTCCTCGACT
>JBBRUO010000709.1:0-2729 GCA_038247725.1 Gemmatales bacterium | reverse complement strand
TTCCACATGGGCAGCCAGATCACCAACATCCGCAAGGTGAAAGAAGCGCTGAACGAGTCGGCCCGCATCTTCGCGGAACTGGTGAAGATGGGCGCGGGGTTGAAGATTATTGATGTGGGTGGCGGCCTGGGCGTGGATTACGACGGCAGCCAGACGGACTTCGAATCGAGCATGAACTACACGTTGCAAGAGTACGCGAACGACGTGGTGTTCCGCATCAAGACGGTGTGCGACGAGGCCGAGGTGCCGCACCCGATGATTATCTCGGAGAGCGGCCGGGCGCTGATCGCGTATCACAGTATGCTGGTGTTCGACGTGCTCGGCACGTCCAACTTCGACCACTGCGACGCGCCGGCGGTGGTGCCGGAGGACTCCCCGCAACCGCTCCAAGACCTGTTCGCCATCCACCGCGACATCAGCAAGAAGAACTACACCGAAAGTTATCACGACGCCGTGCAAGAGATGGAGGAGTGCCTCGGCCTCTTCAACCTGGGGTACATGCCACTGAGCCAGCGGGCGCTAGCCGAGCGGCTGTTCTGGGCCATCGGCCGCAAGCTCCAGAAGCTGGTGAAGGATCTGGACTACGTCCCGGAGGAGTTGCAGGGGTTGGAGGCGCTCATGTCGGATACGTACTTCTGCAACTTCAGCCTGTTCCAGTCCATGCCGGACTCGTGGGCGATCAAGCAGTTGTTCCCGATCATGCCCATTCACCGGCTGACCGAGGCCCCGACGCGGAAGGCGGTCCTCGGCGACATCACCTGCGACTCGGACGGCAAGATCGACCAGTTCATCGACCTGCGGGACGTGAAGAACACGCTCGACCTGCACCAGTTCAAGGAGGGCGAGCCGTATTACATTGGCGCGTTCCTGCTGGGCGCTTATCAAGAAATCCTCGGCGACCTGCACAACCTGTTCGGCGACACGAACGCGGTGCATGTGCACCTGGAACCGGACGGCACGCCGAACGTGGACACGGTGATTAAAGGGGACACGGTGACGGAGGTGTTGCACTACGTGCAGTACAGCGCCGAGAAGTTGACCGACCGCATCCGCAAGGACGTGGAGCGGGCCGTCCGCGCCGGCAAGGTGACCGCCCAAGAGAGCCGCGAATTCCTCGGCTTCTACGAGAGCAACTTGGCCGGCTACACCTACCTGGAAGAGCCGTGAGAGCGAACCAGCCAATCCCGGTTCGGTAACCCCGGCGACGGCGGCAACGGGTTCGCGTTCTAAACTCGCGGTGGTGGGGGCAACCCCAGAGCCAATTAGAAGTTGAAGATAGGCAAGATTCACCGCGGAGGGCGCGGAGGGCGGATGAGAAAGAGTCGGTCTTTCCCGTCTTTTCTCCGCGCCCTCATGTGCCCTCCGCGGTGAATCCTTCTTCCAATTGCACCTCTGAGTAGCCCTGGGGGCAACCCCTCCACGGTCGTCGTTTCCACTCCGGACTTTCGCCGCCCATGCGCCTGACCGTTGCCATTTGCACCTGGAACCGGGCCGAGTTACTCGACCGCACGCTCGCCGAGTTCCGCCAGTTGGACCTCCCGCCCGGCCTGGAGTGGGAACTGGTGGTGGTGAACAACAACTGTTCCGATGACACGGATCGGGTGATCGCCGCGCACACCGGGCCACTGCCGGTGGTTCGCGTGTTCGAGCCGAATCAGGGGCACTGCCACGCCCGCAACGCCGCCGTCGCCGTGGCGACGGGCGACTTCCTCATCTGGACTGACGACGACGTGCTGGTTCCCCCGGACTGGCTGACGCGGTACCTCGACGCCGAGGCGCGATTCCCGGAGGCGGGGGTGTTCGGCGGCCCGGTGCGGCCGTGGTTCGCTGTCCCCCCGCCGAAGTGGATCGCCGACAACGTGGCCCGCCTGGGCACCTGCTGGGCGCTGGTGGACCACGGGTCGGACGTGCGGCCGTTGACGGACGGCGAGTACTGCCACGGGGCGAACATGGCGTTCCGCACGGCCCTCCTGCGGAAGTACCCGTTCGACCCGAAGTTCGGCCGCGTCGGGAACCAGCTCACCAGCGGCGACGACAGCAACGTGGTCGGCCGCATCCGGACGGACGGGTTCCCCGGCGTGTGGGTCGGCACCGCCCCGGTGAACCACTACCTGCCGGTCGAGCGGCTGACCGCCGCCTACGCCTACGAGGTGATCCGCTGCCTGCGGCTGACCGGCCCGTCGGACGTGGTGGGCACCCCGAAGACGCTGTTCGGCGCGCCCCGCTGGGCGTGGGCCAAGTACCTGAAAGCCGTGGCCAACACGTGGCGGCACGGGGTCGGGAAAGGGGCGGCGTGGGTGGACGCCTTCGTGGACCGGGCGAAGGCCCGCGGCATCATCGACCGCTGCCGCGCCGACCGCCGCGCGGCGGCGAAACCGGCGTGAGCGGACTGAGACACGAACCCGCTGAGCCTGTCCCATCGCGTTGTGGGGGCGGGCCGGTCTGCCACCTCCCCTCGTTGAGGGGAGGTCGGTCGCGAAGCAACCGGGAGGGGAGATTCCTTCCCCCTTCTGGTATGGGAAGCCTCCCCTCAACGAGGGGAGGTGGGTTGCGTGCCCCTCTCGGCACTTGGGACAACTTCGGGGGGTTCGTGGATCAGGCCACGGTCGTTTTCGGCTATGCGTCCGTCGTGAGGGCGAATGTCGGAACAGGACGATTGACGAACCGTCTGCGGCCGGCAATCATGGCGGTTCACCACCGCAACGCCGAGCGATGCCGATGCCCGTTGA
>JBBRUO010000708.1:0-2732 GCA_038247725.1 Gemmatales bacterium | reverse complement strand
TTCCGGATGCGTGGGTACACCGGGTCGCGGTCCTTGTCCCAGGCGAATTCGGACGAGTGGACGTATCGGCGAGGCGCGACCGACGCCACGATGACCCAGTGGGCGAAGCCGTCGATTGGCCCCCGGCGAATGCAACGGGTGGTTTCCCAATACGGCTCGCCGAAGTAGCGGAACTTCGTCTCGGCGTCGGCCGGGATGGGGTAGTCCTCCGGCTGCGGGCTGCCGAAGTTGAACGGGGCCACGGCGGTCACGCGCGGGTCGAGCGCGGCCGCCACGCCGGCCGGGTCGCCGCCGCCGGCCACCGCGCCGAGCAGGATCGTCTTCGACTTGTCCGCGCCGGGCCGGGCGTGCAGCACGTCGATGCCGCGCGACAAGTCCCACGCCAGCCAGCCGATGAGGCTTTCGCCGATCAGGTCCAGTTGCGTGCCGACGTAGTACCGATGGAAGTAATCCTGACGGCTGACGCGAAACGGCTTCGGGTAATCGTCGGCGGTGCGGAACGGGTGCTGCCGGCGTTCGCCGTGGCCCAGGTGGTCGGGCACCAGCACCAGGCAGCCGGCCCGCGCCCACGTCATGCCCATGTCTTGCAGTTCGCCTTCGGTCTTCGGGTTGTGGTGGCTGTGGCTGATGACGATGCACGGCATCTTCGCGAGTGGCTTCGCCGGGCGGTACAGATTGGCCGTCACCCACAGGCCAGGGCGGGACTCGTACACCACGTTCTCGATGACGAATCCGTCGCCCTGGACCTCGCCCGTGGTCTTGATGGTCATCGCCTTCGCGGGGTCCGGGAAACCGCCGATGGCCGCGATCAGCTTGCCGATGCGGGTGTCGCGGAACGACTCCCACTCGGCGGCGGTCGTCACCTTCGCCCACGCCGCGTTCTCGCGGGTGACGGCCTCCAATACGCGCTTGGAGATGTCCGCGCGGAGCAGCTTCGGCAACTCCTTCGCGCGGTCGGAGTCGGCGGGGAAGACGCGCGGGTCGATGCCCTTCACCGCGTCAGCCGTGGGCGGGTCAGCGAACGCGGGCGAGAAGCCGACCATCAGGGCGACAAGTGACAGCCGCATATCAGGACCTCGGAGCGGGTGACGGATGAACCAACGGGAACGGTGGCGTCACTTCTTGGGGAACTGCCAGAACTCGTCGAACAGGCCGGCGGCGACCACCTCGAACGCCGCCGAATTCTCCTTCGTCGGCGTCGGTTTCAGCACCGCCCAATCGCCCAGGCGCGGGTACAGCAGCGCGTTCGTGCCGCGCAGGTCCGCCTCGCCGAACGTGTGCCCGGAGTTGAGGACGATGTAACCGGGGCCGGTCGGGTTCGGGTAGATCAATACGGGGACGTGCGTGGCCGGGTCGTACTTCACGCCGTTCACGACGAGTTCGTCCTTCGTCCATTTGATCGGCAGTTTCGGGAGCACTTTCGCAATAGCCGGGTTCGACTGTGGGTCGCCGAAGAGGACATGGTTCGCCAGATCGGATTCCAGGAGAGGTTTATCACCGGGGTGGAGTTCGAGTTTGCCTCGAAACCACTTGTCCCACAGTCGCACGAACTGTGTCTGCCGGGCGGTGGTGAATGCCCCGATACCGTCGTGGTGCGGTTTGCCCGACGCCGCGACGACGGTGAACTCGCTCCGGTAAGCGTCGTCGATGGGGCCTTGCCGCCGCGCAGTCTTGGTGGGCGGCCAGTCCGCTTTGCGGCCGGCGAGTTGCCACTTCCCGTTCACCTTCTCCAGTTCGACGCCCGTCGGACGTTCGCCATCGCAATCCGGCACCGCGACTTCTTGCCCGTCGATGTGGATCGTCTTCGGCACGCTCCGCTTGTACAGTCCGTCCTTCAAATCCAAGGCTCGAACGTTCGTCGTCGTGGCGGTCAACGCTTTCTCCGTCCACGTCGCGTCCACCACGCTCCGCTCGTAGTGCGCGTCCAGCCCGGTGATCCACACCCACGCTGTGCCGGGGTACGCCAGCGTGAACGTCACGAACCGCACCCGCTCCGGGAACGTCGGCCGCTTGCCGTCCAGCTTGCGGAACTCGTCATCGATCTTCGCCAGCCATTCCGGCGGTTGCTTGTGTTCCAGCCCCGGCGCGATCAGGTGCGTGAAGACGTGCGGTTCCTTAAAACTCTTCAACGCATACTCGATGTTGTCGGCGGCGAGTTTCTGCTTGTCGATCTCGCCCGAGTAAGCGATCACCGGCACGTTGAACACGTTCTCGGCGTAGTTCACGGCATCGTAGATGCGCAAGCACTTTTCCTGATAGTCCGGTAGAACCTTCGGCAACTTCCCGATGTACCCGTGCGTGGTGGTGAACCCGGCACCAGGGCTAATGGCGGCGAATGCGTCTGGGTGGTGCAAACCGAGGTGCCACGTCCCGGCCCCGCCCATGCTGAACCCCCGGAGGAACACTCGCAGGAGATCGACGCCGTCCGGGCCAGCAAAGTTCGGCCCGACCAACTCGATCGCGGCCCGCGACGCCTCCAACACGTCCCGCTCACCGGCCCAGCGGTAGGCGTTGTTGCCTCGACCGTACACCTCCATCACGAAGTGGTCCGGTGCCTTGCCTGCTTTGGCGAACTCCTTGCCGTGCAGGAAACTCACTTCGGTCAGGTTGGCGTTCCGGCCGTGCAGCACGATGTCCAGGCGGTACTGCTTCTTCGGGTCATAGTCGGCGGGGAACAGCAGCGAGTACGGCTGAACGGACCCGTCCACTTCGGAGAAATAGCCGAGGGCGAC
>JBBRUO010000707.1:0-2739 GCA_038247725.1 Gemmatales bacterium | reverse complement strand
TCCGCCCAAGCCCTTCCGGGCTTGGGCTTTTTCGTGCCCGTCGGCTAAGATAGAGAAACCTTCGGAGGCCTCGCGCATGACCACTTCGCCGCCGCGTGCCCGACTCGCACGCAGTTTCATCCCCGAACTGGAAGGCAGTTATCGCTTCTCGGTCGAACAGTACGAGGCCCTGACCGCGAGCGCCATTTTGACGGAGGACGAGCCGGTCGAAATGCTGGACGGGTACGTCCTGTTCAAACTCGATCACATCACGCTGCCGCCGCCCAACCGCTTCTACCCGCGGTGGCGACAGCTCCGCCCGTGGACCCTCGCCGAGTACCGGCGGATGGTGGACCTCGGCATCCTCACCCCGGACGACAAACTGGAACTGATCGACGGCTACTTGGTACTCAAGATGCCTCAGAAAACCCCGCACCGCTCCTCACAATTGCGGCTGACCACCCGGTTGCCGCGCCACTTGCCCACCGGGTGGGTGCTGATGTCGCAATGTCCGCTGGAATTGAACAGCCAGTCACCGGAACCGGACGGGGCCATCCTTCGCGGCGCGGACAGCGATTACGACCACCGTATCCCGACCGCCACGGACTGCGGGCTTGTCGTGGAAGTGTCCGACACGTCCCTGCGCGACGACCGGCGGGTGAAGTGCGCACTTTACGCCGAGGCCGGCATCCCGACGTACTGGATCGTCAACGTGGATGACCGCGTGGTCGAAGTGTACACCCAGCCGACCGGCCCGACCGCCACGCCGGGTTACGCCACCCGCACCGACTTCACACCGGGGCAGGCGATTCCGCTCACGCTCGACGGCCAGCGCGTGGCGAATATCCCCGTCGCCGACCTGCTGCCGTGAACGGCAGCCGGCTAGCGTTGTTCCGCCGCCCAGCCCGACTGCTGCCGATTTGGGCTGTCTCACGGGCGCGGGGGCGAGGAGCAGTTCCCGCAGATCGGGTGGGAGTTTCGCAACGGACCCCGTCGGGATCGGCCTGTTCCAGAACCGGTTCGGCCCACATCCACCGGCGGACGGCGGTCAGCGCGTCCGAGAACGTGTCCCCGGTCTTTCCCGGCCACGGAACTGCCCCGGTCCGCTTCTCCTGACACCGTCACGCCCAGTGAGTGCCGGCGAATACGATAGGAGTGTCTCCTCACTCCCCATCGGACTTCCGCTCATGGCTGCCGTTCCGCTCACCAAATACGCCGTCCACCTCCGCCCCGGCGACAACATCGCCGTCGCCGCGCGGGGCATCCCGGCCGGCACCGACCTCACCTTCGACGGCGGCACCGTGCCCGTCACCGGCGGGATCGAACTCGGTCACAAGTTCGCCGTCCGGCCCATCAAGGAAGGCGATGCCGTCTCCAAGTTCGGCCAAGTCATCGGCTTCGCCGGCCAGAACATCGCAGTCGGCGAACACGTCCACGTCCACAACCTGAAGGCCGACAAGTTCGAGCGGGACTACGCCTTCGGCGCGGACCTGCCCGCGCCGCTGCCGCCGCCCGCCGAGTACCTCAGCTTCATGGGGTTCGACCGCGGGCCGAACAAACCCGCCCACCAGCGGTACGGCACCCGCAACTACATCGCCGTCATCAGCACCGTGAATTGCTCCGCGAGTACCAGCAAGTACATCACGGAGCGGATCAAAGCGAGTGGCGTGCTGAAGGACTTCCCGAACGTGGATGGCGTCATTCCCATCGTCCACAAGCAGGGCTGCGGCCACCAGTACGAGGGGCCGGACCACCGGCAGTTGGAGATGACTCTGGCCGGGTTCGCCAACCATCCGAACGTGGCCGGGTATCTGCTCATCGGCCTCGGCTGCGAGATCGTCCAGGCCCGCGAGTTGGTGGCGAATCAGCACCTCGTGCAACTCGGCGGCACCGGCGCGAAGCCGGAACCGGTGACCGTGCTGACCATCCAGGAGACCGGCGGCATCGGCAAAACCACCGATGCTGGAGTGGAGGCGGTGAGGGCCATGCTGCCGCGCGTCAACGACGCGAAGCGGGTGCAACTGCCAGCCAAGCACATCCTCTTGGGCACCAACTGCGGCGGGTCCGACGGCAACAGCGGCATCACGGCGAACCCGGCCCTGGGCGTGGCAAGCGACCTCGTGATTCAGCAGGGCGGGACGAGCATCCTCGCGGAGACGCCGGAGATTTACGGGGCCGAACACGTCCTCACCCGCCGCGCGGTGAGTGCCGAAGTCGGGCAGAAACTGGTGGACCGCATCAAGTGGTGGGAGTGGTATACCAGCGTGTTCGGCGCGGAGATCAACAACAACCCGTCGCCGGGCAACAAGAAGGGCGGGCTGACGACCATTTACGAGAAGAGCCTGGGGGCCATCGCCAAGGCCGGCACCACGGCGATGGTGGACGTGGTGCGGTACGCCGAACCCGTCACCGCCAAGGGTTTCGTCGTCATGGACACGCCCGGCTACGACCCGGTGAGCATGACCGGCGTGGTGGCGGGTGGGGCGAACGTGTGCGTGTTCACCACCGGCCGGGGCAGCGTGTACGGGTGCAAGCCGGCCCCGTGCCTGAAGATCGCCACCAACACCCCGCTGTACGAGCGGATGGAAAGTGACATGGACATCAACGCCGGCGTCATCCTCGACGGCGTGCCGGTGGAAGTCGTCGGCCGGCAGATCTTCGACGCCATCCTGGCGACCGCGAGCGGCGAGCGGACCAAGAGCGAGATTCACGGCGTCGGCGAGGAGGAGTTCGCCCCGTGGCAGATCGGCCCGACGCTGT
>JBBRUO010000706.1:0-2741 GCA_038247725.1 Gemmatales bacterium | reverse complement strand
GGGGGCGGCCGCGGCCCCCGCGGGCGGGGCCCCCCTGGTCTGTGGCTTGGGTGACGGCAATCACCCCGCCCGCCGATTTTCCCTCGGCGCCCTCCCCACAACGAGGGGAGGTGGAAGACCGGCCGGCCCACGCCCACGACCCAACGGGACATTCCCAGCGGGTTCACGTCTGAGGGCGATTAGCCCGGCGAGCATCCACAGCACCTGCAGCCCCGCGACCCAGTCGAACCAGCGCGCTGGTCGCGTGTGGTGCGGGATGCGGACCTCGGCGAGAATCCGCTGAGCTTCGCTGAAGCAGTCCGGATTTGGCGCGAATACGGTGAGAATGCGAACCACCACCGGCACCACCATGGCGATTCCCAGCACCGCGCCGACGGCCACCGTCTTCCACTTTCCGCGTGTCGCTCCGCCCACGAGGTAGCCCGCGATCAGCAGAGCGGCGGGCAGCAGGTACGTCGAGTGGATCAGGTTCGCGCCAGCGGCCAGTCCCACCGCGAGAAGGGTTCGCCCGTTCCGATACGCCGCGACGGAGGTCAGGAGCGCCACCCCGATGACCGACGGTTGCAACCCCGCGCCGAGGATGTACTGGCTGGCCAAACCACAATGGAAGAACCACGGGTAATCCGCCCCCAAGAGGCGGTAACTGGCCCAGCGGAAAATGCCCGCGTGCAGCAGCGTGAACAGCGCGGCGAAGATCGGTCCCGCCCGCGCGCTCGGCTTCACCAGCCACCACGCGGACAGGAAGTACGCCATCAGCGCGAGGAAGTAGACGGCGTGGAACGGCCACTCGCCGAGGTGTTTCAGGCTGAACGCGACGAAGGCCGAGAACGCCGGCGTCGGGTCGGCAGTGTTCGCCAGCCAGTCGCTTTCCAGGTCGCCGACGCCGGCCGCCGCCGCGCCGTGCAGGAAGTACTGGTTCTGGTTCGAGTAGTACAGCGGCGATTGCGTGTGCGCGACGGCGAACAGCACCGCGAATCCGACGGGGAGCAGTTTCATCCCGACATTGTGCGGAAGCCGCCGGCGGGGACAATTCACCCACTTCCTTGACACCGCCCGGCCACCCTCGACAATAGCGGCCGGTTCACCTCTCCTCCTCGGAACCACCGTCATGGCCACCGCTACCGCCGCCCGCCCCCGCATCGCCCCGCCCGCCGTCGCCCCGCGCCAGCAAATGCTGATCGGCGGGAAGTGGGTCGAGTCCGCGTCCGGCAAGACGTTCAGCACCGTCAACCCCGCCACCGGCAAGGTCATCTGTGAAGTGGCCGAGGGTGACCAGGCCGACATCGACGCGGCGGTGACGGCCGCCCGCGCCGCCATGAGCGGCCCGTGGGGGCGGATGAACGCCTCCGGTCGCGGCCGGTTGCTGAACAAGCTGGCCGACGCCATTGAGGCCAACAAGGAGGAACTCGCGGCGCTGGAGTCGCTGGACAACGGCAAGCCCATCGGCGAGTCGATGCACGCCGACTTGCCGCTGGTGCTCCAGTGCTACCGCTACTACGCCGGGTGGGCCGACAAGAACCACGGCAGCACCATTCCCATCGACGGCAACTACTTCTGCTACACCCGGCACGAACCGGTCGGCGTCGTCGGGCAGATCATCCCGTGGAACTTCCCCATGCTGATGCAGGCGTGGAAGTGGGGGCCGGCGCTGGCGTGCGGGAACGCGGTCGTGCTGAAGCCGGCAGAGCAGACGCCGCTGACCGCCCTACGGGTGGCCAAGTTGGCGCAGGAAGTCGGCTTCCCGGACGGCGTCATCAACGTGGTGCCGGGCTACGGGCCGACCGCCGGGGCCGCGCTCGCCTCGCATATGGATGTGGACAAAATTGCATTCACGGGTGAAACCACCACCGGCAAGATCGTGATGACGGCGGCCGCTCAATCCAACTTGAAGCGGGTCAGCCTGGAACTGGGCGGGAAGTCGCCGAACATCGTGTTCGCCGATGCCGACCTGGATGCCGCCGTCGCCGGCGCGTACTTCGGGCTGTTCCTGAACCAGGGGCAATGTTGCGTGGCCGGGTCGCGGCTGTTCGTCGAGGAGCGGGTGTACGACGAGTTCGTTCACAAGATGACGGCCAAGGCGAAGGGCCGACGCCTCGGCGACCCGTTCGACCCCAGTACCGAACAGGGGCCGCAAATCAGCGAAGAGCAGCGACAGCGCGTGATGGGCTACGTCGAGTCCGGCAAGAAGGACGGGGCGAAACTGCTCACCGGCGGCGGGCACGGCCCGGCCGAGGGGTACTTCGTCGAGCCGACCGTGTTCGGCGATGTGACCGACGACATGACCATCGCGAAGGAAGAAATCTTCGGGCCGGTCATGTCCATCTGGAAGTTCAAGGACGTGGATGAAGTGATCGACCGGGGCAATCGCACCCTGTACGGCTTGGCGGCGGCGGTGTGGACCCAAGACGTGAAGAAGGCGCTACGGCTCAGTCACGCGCTGAAGGCCGGGACGGTGTGGGTGAACTGCTACGACGTGTTCGACGCGGCCGCCCCGTTCGGCGGGTTCAAGATGTCCGGCATCGGCCGCGAGTTGGGGCAGTACGCACTCCAGCTTTACACCGAAGTGAAGACCGTCACGATGGCCGTGTGACGGCTCGGCGCTGTCAGCCATTCGCGGGGGCGGTTGAAAAAACCGTACACTATGCGTACCATCCCCGCGAGTACCCTCATGGCCGTTACTGTTGATACCGCCGCCGCCACCGTTCGCCTGATGCGGTTCCTCGCCGTCCCCGGCATCACCG
>JBBRUO010000705.1:0-2750 GCA_038247725.1 Gemmatales bacterium | reverse complement strand
TTCTCGCCGGCGACGACTGGAGGCCCGCCTACCCCGGCCGGGGGGCCGACGGTTGGGCGTGCCCACCCCACCTATGGGTGGGGCGCGGCACCCCCCGCCCCGCCAACCACTCACGGGCCTGGGGGGCAGCCTCGCCCTCCCAAGATGAGATTGGGTCACGCGAACAGGTCGGCCACCGGGCAGGTGAAGCCGGGAATCACGTCTTCGCCGTCGAGAATGCCGGTCTCGTCGAGTTCGGCGCAAGTGCGATCCAACCGCCGGACGAGGACGGTTTTCGCCTTCGGGCTGACGATCCAGATCAGTTTTACCCCCGCGCTTCGGTAGTCGGCGACCGTCGCCTCCACCTCTTCGTATTCGTCGTTCGGGGAGATGACCTCGACCGCCAAGTCCGGGGCGATCTTCATGTTGCCCTGGACGAGCGATCCAGGCAGACGCGCGGCGGCAACGAATGAGGCGTCCGGCTTCCTCACCTTCGACGGGTCGTTCGGAAAACATTGGCACGGGTTCGCCGCGTCGAACAGTTCCCCCAAGTTATTCGCGAGGACGTCGGTACCGACCCGGATCGTCACCCGTGCCGAGACGCGGCTCGATTCCATGCCCATTTGCTTCTCCACATAATGGCCGTTCACGAACTCCGTCAAGTCATCGATTCGAAGCCGTTCCAGGTCTTCGGGTTCCAGTTCCACCGTCGGCGGGTTGAGCGTCATCGTCCGTTCCTCCGTTTGACTGGTGTCATTCTACCACCCTCCCCAATCGAGGTGCCACCCATGCTCGCGCCCATCACCGTGCGTTACCCCGTCCGTCCGGCCCGGCGAAGTCTCGCAGTCGCGCGGGTGGCGGACCTGTTCGGGCTGTCCGACGACGAACCGCCGCACACCGTCGCCGACGGCCTCGCGCTCGACATCCGCCCCGGTGATCTGGCGCTGTTCACCGGGCCGTCCGGCAGCGGCAAATCGACCATGATGCGGGAAGCCGGCCGGCAGTTGAACGCCGTGGATGCCGCCGCGCTGGAACTGCCCGACGTGCCACTCGCGGAGGCGCTGCCCGGTACGCTGAACGACCGGCTGGCCACGCTCGCCGGGTGTGGCCTGGGTGAAGCGCGGTTATTGCTCCGCCGGCCGTGCGAACTGAGTGACGGCCAGCGCTACCGCTTCCGCATGGCCTTCGCCGCCGCGACCGCGCCGCCCGACGGGTGCCTGTTGCTTGACGAGTTCGGCGCGGTGCTCGACCGCACGCTGGCGAAAGTCGTGGCGTTCAACCTGCGGAAGCTCGTCACCCGCACCGGCGTCGGGGTCCTGTGCGCGACGACTCACGACGACGTGGCCGACGACCTCAACCCGGACGTTCACGTCAAGTGCCTCGGTGACGGCGTGGTGAACGTCGAACGTCGGGCGGTGACGAAGACACCCATCAGCTTCGCGGGTGAACTCCGCATTGTCGAAGGCACCAAGGCCGATTGGCCGCACTTCGCCCGGTGGCACTACCGCTCGCACCACCTCGGCTTCGTCAAGAAAGTGGTGCGGCTGCTGCACGGCGAAGAGCCGATTGCCATCTGCGTGTTCAGCACCCCGGCGGCGGCCCTGACGCTACGGAGCCGGTACTTCGGCCTGACCGGGAAGTTGACCGACGTGACCCTGGCCGGGCTGAACCGTCAACTGTGGCTGCTGCAACGGGTGGTGTTGCACCCGACCTACCGCGGCGCGGGCATCGGGGCCGGGTTCGTCGAGGCCGCGTGCCGGCGGTGCCCGGTGCCGTGGATCGAGACACTGTCGGCGATGGGCCGGGTGAACCCGTTCTTCGAGCGGGCCGGGTTCGTGAAGGTCGGCGTCATCCCGCGGACGGGCAAAGCCGGGATGTACGGCAAGGGCACCAAACTGACCGCCGAAACCGTATCGAAGAGCGAGTACAGCGAGCCGGTGTACTATGTCCGGGACAACCGCCCGGTGAGTTCGGAGAGACAACGGCCTGAGCAAACTACCCTCCTGGTCAGTCCGCATGGGGGTTGATCGGTGACGGTTCGGTCTTGTTCGCCCGCCGCGCCAGCAAGGGGCGTGGGGCGTGGCACGGCCGTTGACCTCCGGCCCCGACGGTGGTCCGTCCCTTGCTGGCGCGGCGGGCTAACAAAGAGCGTCGGCCCGCACGTCGGCCGGGAGTCGGGCCGGGAGGGTGACGGTGAAGGTGCTGCCGCGGCCGAGTTCGCTGTCCAGGGCCACGTCGCCGCCGAGCAGTTTCGACAACTCGCGGACGATGGACAGGCCCAACCCGGTGCCGCCCTGCTCGCGGGTGAGCGGGTGCGAGGTCTGGCGGAACTTCTGGAACACCACCTCTTGCTCCTCCGGGGCGATGCCGACGCCGGTGTCCGCCACCGTGAGCGTCAGTTTCTCCCCCTCGACGGCGGCCTTGAGCGTGATCCGCCCGCCGGCCGGGGTGAACTTCACGGCATTGCCCAGCAGGTTGGTCAGGATCTGCCGCAGCTTGCCGGCGTCCTGCGAAACAACGGGCGAGTCGGTGGGCACCTGCACCCGCAGTTCCACGTCCTTCTTCTCGGCCTCCGCGCGGAACAGCGACCCCAACCCGTCGCACAGGGCGGCCAGGTTCAGCGGCTCGGCCGCTACCCGCATCCGCCCGGACTCCATCTTGGCCAAGTCCAGCACGTCGTTGATGAGCGCCAACAGTTGCTGCCCGCCGGTCAGGATGTTCGCCGCCCACCGGTGCTGCTTCTCGGTCAGGTTGTCGGCCCGCAGCAGGTT
>JBBRUO010000704.1:0-2767 GCA_038247725.1 Gemmatales bacterium | reverse complement strand
CGTAGGAGTACAGCGCGGTGAAGGAGTCGTCGGAATACGCCTCGGCCGTGCCCGACGCCTGGGCGAGTTTGAACTCCTCGACCTTCTTCTTGATGTCGGCGATGCGCAACGGCATGACGCGACCCTCCTCGGGATCTGTGCCGGGGCGTGGCAGCACCGCGCGGGGTGCCGGGTACTCCCATTACGGTAGTCGTGGGGGATTTCTTTCAGCCCGAGTGGGACCGCGGCGGGCGCGAAAATGCGGCCACCGGCGGCAGGTGGTCCTGCGGTCGCCGGTGGCCGGGGGGTGTTGTCGCGGTTACTTCTTCTCGCCGGCCAGTTTCTTCTCGACGAGTTCGGTCACCTGCTTCTTCTGCTCCTCGTCGGCCGCCTCGACGGCCAGTTTGCCGGCGGCGACGGCGGCGTCCTTCTTGTCGGCCGCCAAGTACACTTCGATCCCCCGCAGGGCGTATTGCAGGTTCGACTTGTCCAGTTTCAGCGCGGCGTCCATCCCCTTCACCGCCACGTCGAGGTGCTTCTTGTCCGGGTTCAGCTCTTTGTCGGACAGGATCAGCCCAACCAGGAACGCGCCCCGCGCCTTCTTCTTCGCCTCGGCGGTCGCGAGCATGGTCTCGGCCAGCGTCTTGGCGGCGTCGAACTGGGCGGCCTTCAGCGTCAGCACCAGTTTCGGGACGCTGACGTCCTCCTTCCCGGCGAACGACGGGTGCTTCTTCTCGAACGCGGCCAGGGCGTCGAGGGTCTGGAGGGCGAAGGCGGCGTTGAACGTCTTCTTCTGCTCGGCTTCCCCGACGGCCTGGAGGATGGCGTTCAGGTCGTCCTTGGCGGCGGTGAGGGCGTCCATCGATTTCTTCCCCTCCCACTTGCCGTCCAGGATCAGCGGTAGCACGTCGTCCAGTTCCATCGGGTGGCCGATGTAGGCGATCTTGCCGTCCTTGCCGATGACGAAGCTGCACGGGATGCCGTCCTGCCCGGCGGCTTCCATGTACGCCTTGTCGGTCTCGCGGTCATCGCAGTAGGCGAACCGGTAGTTGAACTTCTTCCCGTTCTTGGCGACGAATTCCTCGACCGCCTTCTGGCTGTTGTTCGGGTCTTTCGAGGTGAGGCCGATCACCTCCAACCCCTTCGCCCTGTACTCGGCCTGCAAGTCGCTCAGGTGCGGCATGGCGGCGATGCACGGCCCGCACCACGTCGCCCAGAACTCGACCACGTACACCTTGTCGTTGGCGAACGCCTTGACTTCCTCGCCCTGGAGCCACTTGGTCACTTTGAGCGGCGGGGCGACGTCGCCGACGCCCAGTTTCGTCGCAGCCGGTTTGGGTGCGGGTTCGTCCCCCGGCTTCTTATCCTGGCCGCAGGCGGCTCCGGCGAATGCCGACCCGAGGAGGGCGGCGGCGAACAGTTGACGCATCGGTACGACTCTCTGACTGAGTGGGAGGGGTCGGCGGCGCGCGCCCCCGACCAGATACCCTATACTAGGGACGACCGAACCCCGCCGACCTTTCATTCGCGGGCGGCGCTTTTCGCATGTTCCTCTCCGCCCTCCGCGACCGCGACCGCCGGCCGGAACTGATGGACGACCCCGCGCTGCCGCCGGCGGAGCACCGCCGCGCGCTGGCCGGCCTCGCCCGCATCAACCGCTGGACCGGCGCGGCGAAGCTGCTGTGGCAGCCGCTGGAGCGGCTCGCGGCCGGGCTGTCCCGCCCGCTTCGCGTGCTGGACGTGGCCACCGGCTCCGGTGACATCCCACTGGCACTGGCCCGGTATGCGGCGCGGGCGGGGGTGCGAATGGATATCGCCGGGTGCGACATTCGCCCGGTCGCGGTGGCCGAAGCCGGCCGGAAGGCGAAGGGCACGCCGGCCCCGCACTTCTTCGTTCACGATGTCCTCCGTGACCCGCTGCCGACGGGGTTTGATGCCGTCGTCTGTTCGCTGTTCATTCACCACCTGGACGATCCCGACGCGATCCGGGTGCTGGAACGGATGAAAGCGGCCACCGACACGCTGGTGCTGGTGAACGATCTCGCGCGGGGGCGGTTCAACTACGTGGCGGTCGCCTTCGCGGCGCGAGTCCTGAGCCGTTCGCGGGTGGTTCACGCCGACGGCCCGCTGTCCGTCCGGGCCGCGTTTACCGTGGCCGAGATGAAACGCCTCGCGGCCCAGGCGGGACTGACCGGTGCGACAGTCACCGGGAAGTTCCCGTGCCGCCAACTGCTGACGTGGGAGAAGCCGTGACTGTAAGCCGCGACCGGTACGACGCCGTGGTGATCGGGGCCGGACCCGCCGGCGCGGTCGCCGCGCGCGAGCTGGCGCGGCGCGGGCGGTCGGTGCTGCTGGCGGACAGGGCCACGTTCCCCCGGCGGAAGGTGTGCGGGTGTTGTTTGAACGGGAACGCGCTGGCGGCGCTAGCGGCGGTCGGCCTCGGCGAGTTGCCGGGGCGGTTGGGGGCGGTGCCGCTGCACTCGCTGAAGTTGGCCGCCGGCGGGCGAACGGCCGAAGTGCCCCTGCGTGGCGTGAGCCTGTCGCGAGAGGCGTTCGACGTGGCGCTGATCGCGGAAGCCGTGGCCGCCGGTGCGGAGTTCGTGTCGGGATGCAAGGCGACGATGGGCGAAGTCGTGGGTGATTCGCGGGCAATTCTTCTGTCCCCCCCTCCCCTAGCGGGATCGTCTTTGCTGGTCCCCCCCTCCCCTGGCGGGAGGGGGGTTAGGCGGGAGGGGGGTGGCATCGCAGTAATCCCCCTCCCCCCCACCCCCCCTCCCGCTAGGGGAGG
>JBBRUO010000703.1:0-2783 GCA_038247725.1 Gemmatales bacterium | reverse complement strand
TTCTTCCCGTCGGCCGAAGGGGTGCTGCTGGAAGGGCTGGTGTTGATCGTGTTCGGCGGGTGGAACCTGGCCCGCGAGATCTTGATCTGGCAGGGGGTCATCCCCGGCCAGCGGAGTACCATCTTCGTGGTGTTCGGCGCGTACTGGGTGCTGCAAGGGCTGAACCAGGCGCGGACGTACTTCCACCTGCGGAAGGAGTTCGCCGAGCGGCCGTCCGCCGAACACATCCGCTGGTTCGACGAACTGGCCCGTGAGGTCCGGGACGCCGACCCGAAGGCCGACCCGATGGCCCTGGCCCTGCCGACGCAACCGTTCCTCACGGCCAAACTGCTCGGCGACACCGCCTTCTTCACCGACGGGGCTGGCGAGGTCATCATCGTCGCGCGGGAGGAAGTGAACCTGGGGATGGAGATCCCCGACCCGGAGCGGCCGCCCGTCGGCTACCTGACGATCAGCGGGGTGGCGTTCGAGCCGTTCCGCCTGTCGCGGGAGAACTGGGAGAACTACTGCGGGTGGAAAGGCGAACCGACGTGAATGGGGGGACAAGGAAGCACTAGCCACGATGGTTTTTCCGGCCTGAAGGGCCGGTTCTTATAGCCCAGGCCGTGAGGCCTGGGTGTTATGCCGTTCCAATTCCCCGGCCCTGAAAGGGCCGTTCGTGGTTCGTCGTGAACAGCCCTTTCAGGGCCGGGTGTTCTTTCCGACCACTTCCCCAGGCCTCACGGCCTGGGCTATAAGAACCGACCCTTCAGGCCGGAGGAACAGCACGACCCCACGAGTTTGGCGACATCATTTCCGCGACGACCAATCGCTCTTCACTACTTCGACTGCCCCACCGCCGCCGACCACGTCTTGAAGGAGCCGGTCAGGTTGCGGCAGCGGAAGCCGTGTTGGGTCAGCACCCGACAGGCGTTGTACGACCGCTGACCGCTGGCGCAGTGGACGAGGATGTCCCGGTCCTTCGGCAACTCGGACAGCCGCCCGCGCAGGTCGCCGAGCGGGATCGACACCGAGCCGGGGATGATGCCGCCGTCGCGCTCGCCCGTTTCGCGGACATCCAGCACCACTGCGCCGCCCGCGACCAGCGCCGGCACCTCGTGCCACTGGGCGACCTCCACCAGCCCTTCCGTCACGTTTTGCGCGGCCATGCCGGCGAGGTTAATGGGGTCTTTCGCGCTGCCGAACGGCGGGGCGTAGGCCAACTCCAACTCGGCCAGATCGTCGATGGTGAAGTCCGCCGCCAGCGCTGTCGCCAGCACGTCGATGCGCTTATCCACGCCGTCCGCGCCGACCGCCTGCGCGCCAAGCAGTTTGCCGGACTCCGGGTGGAACAGCACCTTCAACGCGATGGCCTGGGCACCGGGGAAGTAACCGGCGTGCGAGTTCGGGTGCAGGTGAATGGCTTGAAACGTCATCCCGGCCTTCTTCAACAGCGCCTCGTTCGCCCCGACCACGGCCGCCGTCACGTCGAAAACCCGCACGACGGCCGTACCGAGGGTGCCGCGATACTCGGACCCTCCCCCGCAAATGTTGTCCGCGACGATGCGGCCCTGGCGGTTGGCCGGACCCGCCAGCGGGATGACGGCGGGAGTTCCGGTGACGCCGTGCGTCACCTCGATGGCATCGCCGACGGCCCAGATGTGCGGGTCGCTGGTTCGCAGCCGGGCGTTCACCGTCACCCCGCCGCTGGTGCCGATCTCCAGCCCGGCGGCCTTCGCCAGCGTGGTTTCGGGCCGCACGCCGACGCCGACGATCACGACATCCGCCGGCAGTCGAGTGCCGTCGGTCAGCACCGCGACGGACGCCGCCGCCGGTTCGCTCGCCGTCGCGTCCTCGAACGCCACCGCCGGGTTGCTCAATTCGAGCCGGACGCCGTGCTTCTTCAGCTCGATCTGAACGTGCGCCGCCATCTCCGGGTCGAGCGGCGTGAGAACCTGCGGGTTCTTCTCGATGACTGTCACGGTCATGCCCCGGCGGTGCAGTTGCTCGGCCGCTTCGAGACCGATGTAGCCGCCGCCGAGGACGACGGCCGACTTCGCGTTCACCTGGGAAATCCAGGCCAAAATCGCGTCCATCTCCGGGATGGTGCGCAGGTGGAAGTGACCGGGCCGACCGATGCCGGGCGTCGGCGGGACGACGGCCGTCGCGCCGGTGGCGAGGATCAGGTCGTCGTACCGGTCAGTCGAAACGGCTCCGGTGGCGAGGTCGCGGACCTGTACCGTCTTCGCCGCCGGGTCGATGGCCACGACTTCGGTGTTCGCGCGGATGTCCAGATTGAAGACGGCCTTCAACCGGGCGGGGGTTTGCACGATCAGCTTGCCCCGGTCGGCGATCTCCCCACCGACGTGGTACGGCAGCCCGCAGTTGGCGAACGACACGAACGGCCCCCGCTCGTACACGACGACCTCAGCGAACTCATCGAGCCGCCGTAGCCGCGTGGCCGCGCTCATCCCGCCGGCCACTCCGCCGACGATCACCACTCGCTTCGCCATGACGACACCTGGTTCGGGGAACGCATGCGGGAATCGATCCGCGACGGGCGGATCGGTTACACATGGATGGATGGAAATTCCGTGCCGGGGCGTCGTCGTGTGGGCGGAGAGTAGGTCCGTCTCGCCGAGACGGACAAAGGCAGTCCGGTTCGGCGAACCGGACCTACTCAAGACACTGCCGGGAGCCGGGGCGTCGTCGTGTGGGCGGAGAGTAGGTGCGTCTCGCCGAGACGGACAAATGCAGTCCGGTTGGGCGAGCCGGGCCAACACAAGAGACTTCGGGGACACGGG
>JBBRUO010000702.1:0-2787 GCA_038247725.1 Gemmatales bacterium | reverse complement strand
GCGGCTGTCGCAGCGGAAGCAGCTCGGTGCCCTGTTCGCCACTCTGAACGATGACGAGCCGGCGGCCATCGGGCGGGCGATGCACGACGACGCCTTCTTCGCCGCCCGCGCCGCCAAGTTCCTGACCGAACACCGCGTCACCCCGCCCGCCCCGCTGCTCGACGACGACGGGAACAGCCGGTTCCTCGGCGCGGCGAAGGTGTCGGTCCTGGCCAACACGCTGGTCCGCACCGTCGGCACCGCCCGCGATAACGAACTGTACGTGCTGCTCATCGACGTGGCGGAACTGGCCGGCCGGTTGGGGCCGCTGGTGAAGGCGATCCGCGCCGCCGTCGCCCGGCACCATCAGGTGCTGGTGTTGCTGCCGTGGCCGGCCGACCTGCCGCCGCCGGCCGACCCGCGTGCCCCGGTTGGGAAGCTGTCGCGGAAGCCGCCGACCCTCGGTCGCATCCTCGAAGGGTACTTGTCCGAGCGGTATCAATCGCGGTTCCTGGCGGCGCGGATGGAGCTCGTTCGCGCCGGGGCGACCGTCGTCCGCATCGAGCAGACGGACCCGGTGCGGCTGGTGTTGGCCCGGATCGACCGCATCCGCACGGGGGGCATCAAGCGATGACCGACGCCCCGCCACCGGAGAAAAAGGACAGCCTCGACCCGTTCCGGGAAATGATCCGGAACCCGGCCGCGCGGGTGTACCTGGCCGTCGCCGCCGGCGGGCTGGGGATGACCGCGCTCATCGTGTTCCAACTGTTCAACTCGTCCATCGGCGCGGCGGTGACGTTCGCCGCCGGCCTGCTCGCGCTGCTGCTGCGGTGGACGGCCATGCCGGTGTTCATCGTCGTCATCGTCGGGTATACGGTGTTCGCGCCGTTCGGCGTGCCCATCGACCTGCCCGGCGTGTCGATGATCCCCGGCAGTCAACTCCGCCTGCCCGACATGCTGCTCGTCGCGTCGCTGCTGACATACCTGCTGGCGCAGTACCGGCTGCTGTCGATCCTGCACGCGGCGGTGCCGTTCGAGGCGGGGAACCTGTACGTGCGGAAGCGGGCGAAGGCGGCCGTCCGCCCGCCGGCCCCGGTGTCCGACGCGGAACTCGGCCGGCTGTTCCTCCGCGTCGGCGTGTTCACGCTCGTCGGGCAACTGCTGTGGATGGGGCTGACGTGGCTGCAACTGGATTTCCGCGAAATCCCGCCGGTCACGGTGCTGGAGGAGGACACGCCGTTGTCGTACATCCGGCAGGGGCCGGACGCCGTCCCCCGGTGGCTGAGCCGCACCCTGCTGGCGGTCGGGCTGTTCGTCGCCCTCGGCGTCGCCGTGCGATTCGCCTTCTGGTTCTGGCGGCACCACACCCTCGGCCGGGATCAGGCGAAAATGCTACTGACCGACCTGCAATGGGCCGAACATCTGCGGGAGATCGACCGCCAGGAGAAGTGGCGGGCGTGGATGGTGGACAAGCTGAACGGCACGACGAAACCCCGCTCCGGGTGCGGGACGCTGTTCATGGTCGTCGGCCTGCCGGCGATCCTGCTGCTCGTATTCTGGCTGATGATGATGGCCAGCGGGTGCGTGAAGTCGTGAGTGGTTTGCACCCGCGGCCCCGGATTCCGCATAATGACCCCGACCCACCGGGGTGGCCTCGCGGCTCGTGCCGCCGTCCGCCCCGGCCCGGTGTCCCCGCCGGGCGTCCCCCGTCGGCCGACACGCCCCGGAGCCTTCGGTGTCCACACCCGTCAGCAACAAGCTCAAGATCTTCAGCGGGCGGGCGAACCGGCCGCTGGCGGAGAACATCGCCAAGCACCTGGGGGTGCCCCTGGGGAAGCTGAACCTGGGCAACTTCCCGGACGGGGAGACGTCGGTGCGGATCGACGAAGACGTGCGGGGGCGGGACGTGTTCATCGTCCAGCCGACGTGCCCGCCGGTGAACGAGAACCTGCTGGAACTGCTGGTCATCCTGGACGCCTTCAAGCGGGCCAGCCCGGCGCGGATCACGGCCGTCATCCCGTACTTCGGGTACGCCCGCCAGGACCGCAAGGACGCCGGCCGGGTGCCCATCAGCGCCAAACTGGTGGCCGACCTGCTCACCGCCGCCGGCACCCACCGCGTCCTCTGCCTGGACCTGCACGCGGCCCAGATCCAGGGGTTCTTCAACATCCCGGTGGACCACCTGTACGCCGAGCGGGAGATCGCCGCGCACGTGAAGTCGCTGAACATCCCCGACCACGAACTGGTGGTGCTGAGCACCGACGAGGGGAACGTGAAGAAGGCGCTGAAGTACCAGCAGCGGCTGAAGGGGCAACTGGCGGTGGTGGACAAGCGGCGGGCCAGCGCCGAGGAGACCAAAGCCGAGCACCTGATCGGGGCGTCGGTGGACGGCAAGACGGTGGTGGTGTTCGACGACATGATCTCGACCGGCAGCAGCATGGCCGGGGCCATCCGCACCGCGCGGGCGCACGGGGCCAAGCGGATCTTCGTGTGCGCCACCCACGGCCTGCTGGTGGGCAAGGCGGTGGAGAACCTGAAGGACCCGGCCATCGAGTGCATCGCCGTCACCGACAGCGTGCCGGTGGCGAAGGAGAAGTTGGACCGCCTGCCGACCGTGCGGGTCATCTCCGTCGCCCCGCTGTTGGCCAACGCCATCCGCCGCATCCACGAGGACCAGTCCATCAGCGACCTGTTCCGCGACGACCCGGCGGTGGTGGCCGGATGACCCAACAAGGTAGTCCGCACCCTCCGGGTGCGGCCCCGAACCGCACCCGGTGGGTGCGGACTACCTTCGAGACCGACCCATGC
>JBBRUO010000701.1:0-2801 GCA_038247725.1 Gemmatales bacterium | reverse complement strand
TTCTTCCTCACCGCTTGTTTTCTGGTGCAGAACGTCGGTGAGCAGATCGTGGCGGAGTATTTGGAAAAGCAGCGATTATCCAGCGTGATCGAGTGGCTGCCGTTTGAGCCACTCTGTCCACGTCGAGACGACCCGCCCCACTCTCAAGAACCATAGCATTGATGACCGCCCTCCGACCCGCCACTCACTCCGACATGCCCGCGCTGCAATCGCTAATCGCTCGCTCCGGCATCCAGTCGAGCGAACGGCTCTCCACCCCGGAGCCGGTGGCGGTGCTCTTCCGGCACGTCAGCGTCAACAACGAGGCGGGTTACTTCGCCCCTTCAGTCGGTCTGTCCGCATTCGCGGGGGCAACTCACTTCGCCACCGGGCGGCCGCTTCTGCTACCTTGACGGTATCCCCCGCCGTCCGAGGTTCCCGCCCATGCCGCTGCCGGTTCGCCCGCTACCGAGTGTCCAGAACTGGGACTGCCAGGGCTGCTCCGACTGTTGCCGCACGTACTCCGTCGGCGTGTCGGAGGAGGAGCGCGTCCGCATCGACGGCCAGAAGTGGGAGGACGACCCGGCACTGAAGGGCGTGCCGCCGACGGTGTTCGACCCAGGCATCGGCGGGTATCGGATGAACCACACGGCCGATGGCGCGTGCGTGCTGTTGGGGCCGGACAACCGCTGCCGCATCCACGCCAAGTTCGGGTCGGCGGCGAAGCCGATGGCGTGCCGCATTTACCCGTTCGTGTTGGTGCCGGCCGGCGACCACTGGCGGGTCGGCATCCGCTTCTCGTGCCCGTCGGCGGCGAAAAACGAAGGCCGCCCGCTGACCGAACAAGGGGCGGACGTGAAGGAGTACGCGGCGCTGATGGAGGCCGACGCCGGCGAGCGGTTCCGGGAGCGGCCGGTGCCGCCGCTGCAACCGGGGCAGGTGCTGCCGTGGCAAGACCTGCTGCGGTTCACGAAGGCGATTCTGGATTTACTCCGCGACGAGGCCCGGTCCGTCGAGCGGCGGCTGCGGATGGTCGCGGGGCTGGTGGAGTTCTGCAAGAAGGCCAGTTTCGAGAAGGTGACGGGCCAGCGGCTCGGCGAGTTCCTCGACATCGCGGTGGCGATGGCCGAGGACGACATCCCGGCCGACCCGTACTCGGTGCCGACGCCGGGGTGGGTCGGGCGGATGCTGTTCCGCCAGATGCTGGCCATTTACGCCCGTAAGGACAACGGCCCGAACAAGGGCGTCGCCAGCCGGGGGAAGTGGACGCGGCTGCGGGCCGGGTGGCGGTTCGCACGGGGACGGGGGCGGGTGCCGAAGTTGCACGGGAAGTTCCCCGACACCACCTTCGCGGTCGCCGAGACGCCGACGGGGGAACTGTCCGCCGTCGGGCAGGCGCTGTTGACGCGGTTCTATCAGGTGAAGGTGGAGTCGATGCAGTTCGTCGGGCCGACGAACCACCACCGCCCGTTCTGGCTGGGGTTGGAGGCGCTGCTGCTGACGTTCCCGGTGACGATGTGGCTGACGCGGGTGTTCGCCGCCGACGGCCGCGACAAGGACGAAAGCCTCGTGGAAGCCCTGCGGTTGGTGGACGACAGCTTCGGGTTCAACAAGCTCCTCGGCAGCGGCCGCCAGAACTGGGCCATCCGCACCCTGGCCGACCGCGGCGAAATCCCCCGCCTGCTCGCGTGGTCCGCGCGGTGAGGGGCGTGTAGAATTACGGTGAACCCAGGAGCACGACCCATGCGCATCAGCCGGATCAAGGTGAACAACTTCAAGTCGCTGGTCGATTTCGACCTGCCGATGGAGAAGTTCACGTGCCTGATCGGGCTGACTGGACCTGCGGTTCGGACTGACCGGCAGCGGCACCCACAGCCTGCGGCAGATCGGCCACCTGTTGCGGATCAGCAAGGAGCGGGTGCGGCAGATTCAGAACCGCGCGCTGGAGAATCTGAAGGCGAACGCCGAGCGCGTCGGCTGGGAGCCGACCTTGCTGCTCGAGTAGTCTTGATCCGCGATGAGCAAACCCCCACCGCCCCGCAGGAACCAACCTGCGGGGCGGTGGTGTTTTAGGTGGTCAAAGCGAGTCGCAAACTCCGGACAACAGCCTCATCGTCGCCGGGAGCTTGCGACCGGCTCACCATTCCCGGCCACCTGAAAGCAGTGCTGAATTACTTCGGTGGTGTCGGGACCGTTGGTAAGACCGTTTCGGGGACGCTTGCGCCTTCCGTCGTAGCAATCTGGCTACTCTTTGTCCGAGTCTGAGTCTCGCCCAACTGCGCAAAAAGTGATTGGATCATCGCTAATGGGTTGCCAAGAAAATTGCTCGACGGAATGCGTTCGACGACCTGAATCATTCCTGCGGCGGGCTGTCCGAGTGTCTCGACGAGTACCTTCAGATGCATCTTGAGAGCCTCCGCTTCGTGAGCGGTTTTCTTCGGCTGCGTCGCGGCGACCATGACATCTGTGATAGCTTGCTGAATCGAGGCGGGGAGCTGCACTTCTTGGACTTCAATTCGGTCGATCAACAGGCCGTACCCGTTTGCCTTGGGCGCAAGGTCCGATTTCAAGAGTTCGGATATGGCGTCCGGAGTCGCTTTCCCTTCGGAATCGCCATCCGGATTCAGGCCGTGTCCATCTATAAGGCCGCTCGACACCTGCTTCGACACGATGTGAAGAGTGTTAGTTTCGGAGACAAGTTTCCGTAAACAACTCTCTGCGAGCGTCCGCAGCCACAATTCCGCCATGCCCAGTTGGCCGCGTGGAACGGGAGTCGCAGTCGCCCGTTCATCAATATGCAACGGTTGCATGCCATCCCTGAA
>JBBRUO010000700.1:0-2812 GCA_038247725.1 Gemmatales bacterium | reverse complement strand
TCGTCGCCGTCCTGGGACGGCCTTTGGACATTACGGAACGGCGGGCGGCTGCAACACCGCGACGACGGCGGCGAGCAATCGGGCCAGCGCCTCCGGCGTGAGTACCCCGACGGATCGGACGAACAGCCCGGCGTCGGTCGTGAACAACTTGCCCGGCCGCGCGTGGCTCGCCACCAACAGCCCGCCCGACGCGAAGTCCGAGTCGTCCAGCGGAACCGCCTGCGGGTCGCCATATGCGCTGCTGGTGATCTGGCGCAACACCCAATCGCCGCGCCCGGCGTCGGCCCAGCAGACGGCGGGCCGCACCTTCGACTGCGAGAGGTCCGAGAATGGGAGCGGGACCAGGATCACTTCGCCGGCTACAGGTGCGCCCATGCCGCGTCCTCCTCCGGGCGGTTCCAGTCCACGGCCAGTGCCGCCTCGGCCAACAGCGCGGCCTCACCGGGAACGGTGGCCGGTTCTTCCAGCACCGTGACGAGCGCGCGGCGCGGACCCGAAATGTGAAGCTCGCCGAGCAACCGCACCCGACCGCCAACATCGACGACCGCTTCGACTGTCTGAATCATGAGTCACCTCCGGGGCCATTCTATCCCGCCGCCGCCGGCGAACGATCCGTGTGGCGCGCTTGGGACGGCGTCCGTGACCAACCCAAGGAGCCGATGCGCGACCCGCCGATGAAGCTCCTCGTCGATCACCGTCATGCCCATGCCGACGCGCTGAATCTGGCTCAGCCGTGAGGCCAACATGTACTCGTCCGCCCCGGACAGGAGCCACTGCACTACGGCCGGGACGTAACCGTTGTACTCGTCGCGGCACCCCTCGTTGTCGTTGATTCCTATCGGATCCCACTCCCGGAATAGGATGTCGGATACGGCTGGCAGTAATTCTGAAGCCTTCGTCATCCACGCGCACTCCACCGCTGAACAACAACTTCTCCCATTCCCAGTGATTGGGAGAATACTGGCTGCTGAGAGCGGCGGTCAAGTGCGGGCCGGTCGCTGCGCTCCCGACGACGACGGCGTGCTTGTCGTCGCCGGTCGCCAGGCCGGCACCCCAACACCATCACACCCCGACGGCGACCCGCTTGGCGGGGGCCGGCGCGGGGGTGCCCTCCAGGCCCCGGCAGGCCTTCCGCAACCGGCGGATGCCATCGGTCACCTGGGCTGGCTCGCACACGCCGAAGCTCAGGCGAGCCTCGTTCCGCGGGATGTGGCCGAACTCGTCCGGCACATGGCCGTACTCGCCGGGCACGTACAGCACGCCTTCGGCCAGCGCCCGGTCCACCAGCGGCCCGGTGCGGCCGGTGTTCACCTCCGGCGGGAAGGTGGCCCACACGTACAACCCGCCGGCCGGCTTCGTCCACTTCATCCCCGGCCAGTCACCGAACTCGGCCTGCATCGCCGCCAGCATGGCGTCCCGTTTGCCGCGGTACACGCCCCGCAGCGTCTCGACGTGCCGGGTGAACGCGCCCGACGCCATCAGTTCGTTCAAGATGTGCTGGGCCAGGTTCGTCGAGCCGAAGTCGTGGTTCCCCTTCAGGGCGCACAGCGGCCCGACGAGGTCCGCCGGCATCAGCGCGTACCCGGTCTTCAGCCCCGGCGAACACGGCTTGCTGAAGGTGCTGGCGTAGATGACGTGTTCGTTGGTGAGGTCGAACTTCTTCACGCTCGGCAGGTCGTCGCCGTCGTACCGCAACTCCCGGTACGCCGCGTCTTCGAGGATCAAGATGCGGTGCTTCTTGCTGAACCGCTTGGCCAGTTCCACCAGCTTCGGCCGGCGGTCGGCGGCGAGGCTCAGGCCCGTCGGGTTCTGGTAGTAATCGACGGTGTAGATCACCTTCAGCCTGGCGATCTCACCGGACTGTTCCAGCCGCTTCAGCAGGTCTTCCAGCGCGTCCAAATTCATCCCGCCGGCGTCCATCGGCACCCCGTACACTTTCGCCCCGGCGCTTTCCAGCACGCCGTGGTAGACGAAGTACGACGGCGCTTCGCAGATCACCACGTCGCCCGGATCGAACAGCACTTCGCCCAGCAGATACAGCAACTGCTGCGACCCGGTGGTGAGGACGACGGAGTCGGCGGTCAGCCCCATTTCCGCCGGGGCGACGCCATCGGCGGTACAGACATGGTTCAGCACCTGTTCGCGCAGGGCCGGTAGCCCCTGCGTGCTGCCGTACTGGAGCGCCGCGCGGGCGGCCGCCGGGTCGGCCATCAGGCGGCTCACCGCCTCCGCGACTTCGGCGGCCGGTAGGCTGGACTCGTCCACGAGGCCGGCGGCCAGCGAGATCAGCCCCGGCGTCTCGATGGCCTTCTGGATGAAGAAGCTGATGGGCGAATCCGGCGTCCGGCGGGCACGGTCGGAGAACGGCAGCGGCGCGGGGGGCATGGCGACCTCAAGGGTGGGGGCGGCGGACGGCAGTCCTGAAACGACGACGGCCCCGGAGACAGTCTCCGGGGCCGGGCAGTTTCGGTTGCTCGGGAACCCGGACTACGACGGGGCGGCGGCCGCGATCGCGGCACGAGCGGCGGCGGCAACGAGGACCGCAAGGGTCGTCGCGGGCGGGTGCCGGAAGTCGTGCGCGCGGGTCACGGGGGAAATACCGTCTGTCGGTTCGGGAATGTCCAGAGCATAGCGGGCGAATCGGCGGGTGGCAAGGGTTTTCGCGCGGACACAGGGCTGTTCAGCAGTTGAAGTTGGGGAAGATTTAGAACCACGAAGGACACGAAGAACACAAAGATTCTTGAGTCGTGCTCGGTTCTTTTCCTTCGTGTGCTTTGTGCTCTTCGTGGTTCAGTCCGCTTCTCTTCAATCT
>JBBRUO010000699.1:0-2818 GCA_038247725.1 Gemmatales bacterium | reverse complement strand
GTGTTCCGGGCTGGTGACGGCCTTTCCGTCCCCCGGTCGTGGCAGCGACGGGTGGGCGTCGGACAGCCGCAGCAGGCACGCCCCGTACCGCAGCCACGACAGCCCGCCGTCCCGCCGGGCGTCGGCTTGAACGGTCTTCAACTCCAGGAACTGCTCGCGGGTGAGGCGGTTGCGGGGCTGCGGGTCGGGGAACCCTTTCCGGTCCGGCGGCGGCCCGGCCAGATCGGCCCCCAGCACGTCGCGGATGTACGCCTCGATCCGCTCCACGCGGTTCGGGTCGTCGAACGGCCACGGCTTCTCCCCCTTCTCGGACACCAGCCGCCACTGGCGGTGGGCCAACTCCCACTCCTCCCGGCGGCGGAAGTCCTGGAGGCGGAACTCGGCGGCCAAGTCCTCCCGGTCTTGAAGACTCTGAACCGTCGTCAGCCGCTGCTTCTGTCGGGGCGTCAGCGTCGCCCGCCACTGGGCTTCCTTCACCTGCCGAATCTCCACCAGTCGCTCGGCCCCGGTGGGGGCGGTCAACACCTTCCGCCGGTCCTCGTCGGATAGCCGATCGAGCCACGCCGCGTAGGCGTCCAGGGTCGGGAGCAACGTCGGGGGGGCGGTCGCATTCGCCGTTGCCAACTCGCGGTGCAGCGCTCGCAGTTGCTGCTGGCGGGCCGTCGGCAGGTCGCGGAACCGGGCGATCAATTCGGCCCGCGTCTCGGGGGACGGCGGCGGGGCGGGTGGCGGCGGGGCGGACAGTTCGCCGTCGAACAGCGCGGCCCCGTCAAGACGGATCAGGAACTCGACGTCGTCCACCCCGCGGTACAGCGGCAACCGTTCAATCACTGCCAGATCCGCGAGCGTCGGCTCGTCGGCGACTTGGGACAGTGTGAGGAGAGGGCGGGCGACTGAGTGGCCGACGTACCCCAACACCAGCACGAGAACGGCCGCGACCGACCACGCCAGCAGTTCCGGCCACGCCCGGCGGCGGGGCGGAACCGTCGCCACGAACCCGGACCCGGCGGTCGGCGACGTCACCACGACCGGTTGCAAACGGGTGATGGTGCGGGCGGTGAAGTCCGGCCTCGGCTCCGGCTTCGGCAGGTAGTCGAGCAGGTCGAACGACTTCTTATACCCCTCGGCGGCGGCGCGGGCGGCCGGGTCGCGGGCGAGCCGGGCTTCCACCCGCGCCGCCGCCGCCGCGTCCAACTCGCCGTCCAGGTAGGCGATCAACTCGGTGTCGTCGGCCGACGGCGGAGTCGGCTTCGGGTCATCGCCGTAGGTGTGGTCGGGGTCGTCGCGCATGGGACACCTCGCGCTCGCCGCGAGCGGACCAACCCGTCCGCAGCGGACACCTTGAGTTTAGCGGATATTCGCCGGCGGTGGGGGACCGACTGGCGGGGTAAAAATCCCGCCGGGCGATTCCCGAATTCGGCATGGGTGAGTATGAACCGCTCGGCCGGTTCTTGGGGTATAATCCTTCAGCTTCTTTCCCCCTCGTCGGAGGGTTCGCCCGTGTCGCAATCCCTATCGCGCGTCCAGGCGCTGGTGCTTGGTCTCGTCGTCGTCCTCGGCTTGACGGCCGGCGGGTACGGGCTGTTCCGCGTTGCCGACAAGCAAGGGCTGTGGACCGACACCACCGAACTGACGGTCGGCTTCCCGGAGGCGCACGACATCACCCCCGGCACCGTCGTCCGCATCCGGGGAGTGGACGCCGGGCAGGTGGTGGCCGTCGAATACCCCGACCACGACGGGCCGGACGCCGCCGTCACCGTGCGCATGAAAGTGGACGCCAAGTTCGCCGGCCGACTGTACGCCGACGCCTCCGCGATGGCCCACTCCACCGGCATCGTCGGCTCGCAGGTGATCGCCGTTCACCCCGGCACCGCCGCCACCGGCCCGCTGGTCGGGGGCAGACTGGCGGCGAAGGAAGCCCCCAGCCTGGCGCAGGCGGCCGGCAAGTTGAACGACGCGGCCGACGAGGTGCGGGGGTTGGTCCGCGACGCTCGCGGCGGGTCCGGCACCCTCGGCAAACTGCTCACCGACGACAAACTGTACACCGAAATCACCAGCCTGGCCCAGGACTCGCGGGCGATGGTGAAGCGGGCGGACGGGGCCATCGACGCGGTCGAGTCGAAGGTGTCCGACGTGGACCGGTTCGTGCAGGACGGCCGCGACACCCTGCGGAGCGTGCGGCAGGGGACCGACGCGGTGCGGAAGATGCCGATCATCCGCGGCTACGTCACCGACGCCGCCGCACTGCTCGTCCGCCCGGCCCTGAAGCGGGACGCGATGATTTTCAACGTGAAGGACCTGTTCGAGTCGCCGGGGTCGGCCATCCTGTCGGGCACCGGGGAGACGCACCTGACCAATGTGGCCGGGTGGGTGAAGGAGTCGAGCGCGAAGAGCGAGGTGGTGGTCGCCGGCCTGTGCGGGGTAGGGGACAAGACGCAGACCGCCGAGTCCGCCGCCGAACTGACGAAGAAACAGGCGGAAGTGGTACTCGAGTACATTAAGGCGAGCCGCGCACACCGCACCGGCTGGTTCTCCTCCCGCGAGGCGACCGCCCTCGGCCTCGGGTTCGGCCCGTCCCCGGTGGCCACCGACCCCTCCGACCCGACGTACTCGTATGTGCAAATCGTGCTGTTCAGCCCGCCGTGAGAGCCGAAGTTTTCCGGATCATGATTGAACCGCGAAGACGCCACGGGACCCAGTAGAAAGCAGAGTGTTGAAACTCTGTCTTAATCTTGGCCCCGTGGCGTATTCGCGGTTCAATAATGATCCGGTAAACATCGGCGCTCACGGCGGGCTGAACAGCACGATTTGCACATAC
>JBBRUO010000698.1:0-2823 GCA_038247725.1 Gemmatales bacterium | reverse complement strand
GGGGGGCGGCAGATCAGTAGGTGGTCGGGATGGGGGATTGCCGCCGCCGCCCGTCCTTCCGTGATCGCTTCGCCGGGGACGCGCTCGGCGTGCCGTTCGTGAGGCGGATCAGATCCGTCAGATCCGAATAAACTTGCGGCCCGCCGGCGGCAACCTTCCGGAACAACAAGTACTTCATCCCTTTCAGCCCGCCCCCCGATTTCCGCGTTCCGGTCGAAGGGTGGATGGCGTACGGCTGACGAAAGGACTTCGCGACGCGATCCACTTCGTAACCGTGTTGCGAAACCAGCTCGCGCAGAATCTCCGTCACCCAGAGGGTTTCGTCCGGCTTCTTCTCGGCCAGTTCCTCAACCGTCGCTCCCACCTGGAGTTTCTCGCGGATCGCTTTGGGCGCGTAGCCGAGGAGACGGAGAAGCGTTTCCGGGGCGATCTCCAACTGCTCGCCGAACCACGCCAGTTGTTGCGCGCGGGTCCGCTTATGGATTTCCGCGCTGTACGTCTTCGCCCGGTCGAGGATCGCGCTCATGACTCCGCCTCCGTGGGTGAACTCCATTCTACCCCGTCACTTGTAGCTCCGCACGCTGGGCTTCACCGTCTCGTAGTTCATCGGCTCCTGGTGCCGGGTGGGAGTGGCGTCGGTGCCCTGGTACTCCCACGCGGCGGCGTGTGTGTAGTGTTCGTCGTCCCGCTTGGCCTCGCCGTCGGGGTACTGGTACTCCTCGCGGAAGTGGCCGCCGCACGACTCCTCGCGGGTCAGCGCGTCGCGGGCCAGCAGTTCGCCGAACTCGAGGAAGTCCGCCACCCGGCCGGCGCGTTCGAGAGCGGTGTTCAGGCTGTCGCCGGAGCCGGGGACGCTCACGCTGCTCCAGAACTCGGCCCGCAGCTCCTGATACTTCTGGATGGCCTGCTCGCAACTCTGCTTGGAGCGGCTCATGCCCACATTGTCCCACAGCAGTTTGCCCGCCTCGCGGTGGAACTCGATGGCCGTCTTCTTCCCCTTGATGCCGAGCAGTCGCTGGATGCCCGCCGCCACTTCCGCTTCCACCTTCTTGAACTCCGGGTGGTCGGTCGGCTTGCGGTCGGCGGTGGTGCTGGCGAAGTAGTTGCCCAGCGTGTACGGCAGCACGAAGTAGCCGTCGGCCAGCCCTTGCATGAGGGCCGACGCGCCGAGGCGGTTCGCCCCGTGGTCGCTGAAGTTGGCCTCGCCGATGACGAACAGGCCGTCGATGTTCGACATCAGGTGGTAGTCCACCCACAGCCCGCCCATCGTGTAGTGCAGGGCCGGGTAGATCCGCATCGGCTGCTCGTACCCGTTCTCGGCGGTGATCCGCTGGTACATGTCGAACAGGTTGCCATACTTCTCCTGCACCTTCGCCTTGCCCATCCGCTTGATGCTGTCGGCGAAGTCGAGGTAGACGCCGCGGCCGCCCGGCCCGACCCCCTTGCCGTCGTCGCACGCCCGCTTGGCCGCGCGGCTGCTCACGTCTCGCGGGGCCAAGTTGCCGTAGCTGGGGTACAGCCGTTCGAGGATGTAGTCGCGGTCGCCTTCCGGGATGCTGTTCGGGTGCTTGCCCACGTCGCCTTCGGACTTCGGCACCCACACGCGGCCGTCGTTCCGCAGGCTCTCGCTCATCAGCGTCAGCTTCGCCTGGTGGTCGCCGGCGACGGGGATGCAGGTCGGGTGGATCTGCGTGTAGCACGGGTTGGCGAAGGTCGCGCCCCGCTTGTACGCCCGGTAGGTGGCGGTGACGTTGCAGCCGTTGGCGTTCGTGCTGAGGTAATAGGCGTTCGAGTACCCGCCGGTGGCCAGCACCACGGCGTCGCCGTTGAAGGACTCGATCTTGCCGGTTTCCAGGTGCCGGATAACGATGCCCCGCGCGCGACCATCGACGACCACGAGGTCGAGCATCTCGGTGCGGGGGAACATCGTGATGGTGCCGGCACCGATCTGCCGGGCCATCGCCTGATACGCGCCGAGCAACAGTTGTTGGCCGGTCTGTCCGCGGCAGTAGAAGGTGCGGCTGACTTGCGCGCCGCCGAAGCTGCGGTTTTCCAGCAGGCCGCCGTACTCGCGGGCGAACGGCACCCCCTGCGCCACGCACTGGTCGATGATGCTGACCGACGCTTCGGCCAACCGGTGGACGTTCGCCTCGCGGGACCGGTAGTCGCCGCCCTTGAGGGTGTCGTAAAACAACCGCCACACGCTGTCGCCGTCGTTCTGATAGTTCTTGGCGGCGTTGATGCCGCCCTGCGCGGCGATGCTGTGCGCCCGCCGGGGGCTGTCCTGGAAGCAGAAGCTGAGCACCTCGTAGCCGAGTTCGGCCAGGGTGGCAGCCGCCGCGCCGCCGGCCAGTCCGGTGCCAACGACGAGCACGCGGAACTTCCGCTTGTTCGCCGGGTTGATGAGCTTCTGGTCTTTCTTGAAGCTCTCCCACTTCATCGGGAGCGGGCCGGACGGGGCGCGGGCGTCGAGTTTCATATTGGGTAACCAGTTGTCTTGTTCCCCTCTCCCCTGGCGGGAGAGGGGTGGTAGATGTGGCGATCGGCCTGAGTTATTTCACGCGGGTGAGGTTGAAAATCACGCTCTTCGACCCGCGCGGCAAGGGGAACCCATCGAAGAACTTGGCCGGGTAATCCTCACCGGCCCCTGCCAGTTCGATCTTCATGCTAACGAGGCTGTCCTTGTCCTTGCCTTTCGTGACCGCGTAGATGCCCCGGTACACATCCTTATCCACCTTTAGTTCAATCCGGGCGGGGTTTTTGCCCGTGTCAATCGTGTAGCTCGCCTTGCCGGGTTTGGGCTGGAAGTCCGACAGTCTCGTC
>JBBRUO010000697.1:0-2823 GCA_038247725.1 Gemmatales bacterium | reverse complement strand
GGTACTTCGGGTGCGCGTCGAGGTACGCCTTCACGCGGTCGGTCCGGGTGATGGCGTCCTTCAGGAAGGCCACGCCTTCGACCATCCGCTCGTCCGTCTCGGCGGTGCTGAACCGCAGGAACCCCTGGCCGGCCGCGCCGAAGCACTCGCCGCCCAGGCACGCCACCCCCTTCTTGTCGTCCGCGCCTTCCAGCAGATACATCGCCAGTCCGTGACTGCGGATGCCCAGCCGCTCGCAGATCGGCCGCACGTTCGGGAAGACATAAAACGTGCCCTTCGGCATCAACACCGTCACCCCATCCACCTTGCGCAACTCGGACACCATCAGTTCCACCTTCTTGTGGAACTTGGCCATGACCGCCGACCGCTCGGCGGTGTCGTTCTCGATGGCCGCCTTGCCGGCCATCTGAACCAGCGGCGGGGTACACGACACCGACGTGTTGATCATCTTGCCGATCAGGTCCACGGCGGCGGGCGACGCCACGGCGAAGCCGAGCCGCCACCCGCTCATGCTGTAGCTCTTGCTGAACGTGTACGCGCCGACGCACTGGTCCAGCATTCCCGGTTCGGCCAGGATGCTGCGGTGCCGCCCCTCCCAGACCATGTGGCAGTACGGCTCGTCGCTGAACAGGGCGATGTTCTTGCCGCGAATCAGGTCGGCAATCGCCTTCAAATCCTCGTGCGTGGCGACCCCGCCGGTCGGGTTGTGCGGCGAGTTCAGGAAGATGGCCTTCGGCTTCTTGGCGGTACTCAGGAACTTGGCCACGTCCGCCGGGTCCGGCCGGAACTCGTTCTCGAAGGTCAGGTTGGCATGCACCGGCACCGCCCCGCGGCGGGCGATGTTCGGCTCGAACGTCGGGAACTGCGGGCTGAACAGCAAGACTTCATCGCCGGGTTCGAGGAACAGTTCGCAGAAGAACGTCTCGAACGGCTTGGCCCCCGGCGCGACGACGATGTTCGCGGCGGTGGCCGGGATGCCGAACTCGTCGTGGACCATCTTGGCGCACGCCGCGCGGAAGTCGGGCAACCCCAACGACGGGCAGTAGCGGGTCATGCCGGCGTCGATGGCCGCTTTCCCCGCGACCAGCGCGCTGCTGCTGCTGGGGAACGGGCTGTCGCCGATCTGGAGGGCGATCACGTCCTTGCCGCCGGCCTTCAGTTTGTTGGCGACGGCAAGGACGTCGAAGGCGGTCTCGGTGGTGAGGGAACTGGCGAAGGAGCTGAACGCGACGGGGGACGCCATGACGGAACCTGCGGCGAGCGGTGGCGAGAGAAGATGCCTGTTATGAAACGAGAAATCGCCGCCGGTTTCCAGGGGCGGTTTCCGTGTCACACCGGATGGTGGTCATGCGTACAATACGACGCCCACCCCACCGTTCCGAGGTCACGTCATGGCCCGCGTCTTCGTCCGCTTCGCCCAGGAACAGATGGCCGAGTCCGCGCACGTCCTGTTGGCGGCGGAAACCACCCGCTACCAGCCGTTCCTGCCGATGGGTTCAACCGGGGCGACCCACGGGGTCATGATCGCCGATCTGACGGAGCAGGAGCGGCGGGCGGCCGAGCGGAACGGGGCGACGGTGTACGAGGACATCCGCTTCGAGCCGGTCGCCGCCGTCCAGCCGTTCAACCCGTTCGAGTTCCGGGGGGCCGGGTGGAAGTATTGGGAGCCGCCGCCGCGGTCGGCGGGGGTGTTCGGGCCGGGTGGCCCGCCGGCCCCGTGGCTGACCAAGACGCAGCGGGACGTGATGGCCCACAACCGGGCGGCCGAGGCGTGGGCGACGGCCCGCGGCGCGGGTGTCACGGTCGGCATCGTGGACACCGGGGTGTCAGCCGCCGTCGCCGACTTCCCGCTGGCCAAGCGGTCGCCGCTGAGCACCACCTTCGCCTTCGCCGACGGCCCGTGGGCGGACGCCGTCGGCCACGGGTCGATGTGCGCCGGCATCGCGGCCGGCACCACCGCCGCCGGCGGGCGGTACGACGGCGTCGCGCCGGACGCCCTCATCCTGTCGCTGCGGTCGAACCTGTACAGCACCGACATCTACAAACTGTACGATCACGTCCTCACCCACTACCGCACCGGCCGGTTCCCTGGACCGGTCGTGCTGAGCAACAGCTACGGCATGTACACCTGCGAGCCGCCGGGCGGGATGCCGCGGGACCACCCGTACCTGGAGATCGTCCGAGACGCGGTGGCCGCCGGCATCGTCGTCGTCTTCGCCGCCGGGAACAACCACGCCGCCGGGGTGTGCAACCACGACCCGAACGCCTGTTCGCCGAACACGATTTGGGGGGTGAACTCGGCCGACGAGGTGCTGACCGTCGGGACGGTGAACTGGGACAACGCCATGAACCTCGGCGAGCACGGCAACTCCAGCCGCGGCCCCGGCGAGTGGCACGCCGCCCGCACCAAGCCCGACTGCGTCGCGCCGACCTACGGCGAGGTGGTGTGGGGGAGCGGGTACCGGCACATGGAATGGTGGGGGACCAGCGGCGCGTGCCCGCAGGTGGCGGGGCTGGCGGCGCTGCTGCTGTCGGCGAACCCGGCCCTCACGCCCGCCCAGGTCGGCGACATCATCCGCGGCTCCTGCACCGACATCGGCCTCGGTCCGACCTGCGCCGGCAAGGGGGTCATCAACTGCGTGGCCGCCCTGGCGAATGCCGTCCCGCCCGCGCCCAAGTCGAAACCGAAAGCCACTTCCGCGAAGAAGAAGAAGGTGATAAAGAAATAGTGAACGTACTTCGCGTCGGAGCCACCGATGAAATCCACCGCCGCCTTCAGCGGGTTCGCCAAGTTCGCCACCGGGACGGAGCGAGACGGGTTCG
>JBBRUO010000696.1:0-2829 GCA_038247725.1 Gemmatales bacterium | reverse complement strand
GGGACGACCAAGTCCGTCGGGGATAGGGCGGTCACGCCGTTGGGGTAGGTCTTCGACAGGTGGCGAAGGGTGAGCATGAAAGTAGGTCGGATCGGTGTTGGCGAGCCGGGTCAGTGATGACGCGGGTAGGACCGAAACCCGCCCCATCACTGGGGCGGCTCGCCTGTGAGCGGTTCGCCCCCCCCCCGTCACTTCTTCTTGCTGGCGGCGAAGTTGGCGGCGACGGCGTCCCAGTTGACCACCTTCCACCACTCGGCGACGTACTTCGGCCGCAGGTTGCGGTACTTCAGGTAATAGGCGTGTTCCCACACGTCCAGGCCGAGCAACGGGGCCGGGCCGCCGGTCATCAGCGTGTTGTCCTGGTTCGGGGTGCTGACGACGGCCAGCGGGGTTTCCTTGCCGGGGATCAGCCACGCCCACCCGCTGCCGAACCGCGACCCGGCGGCGGCGGCGAAAGCGGCCTTGAAGTCGTCCACCGTCTTGAACGACGCCTCGATGGCCTTCAGCAGGTCGCCCTTCGGCTCCCCGCCCTTGCCCGTCGGGGCCATGCAGTTCCAGAAGAACGTGTGGTTCCAGTACCCGCCGCCGTTGTTCCGGACCGCCCCGCGCGCGGCCGCCGGCACGCTCTTGAGGTCCGTCAGGATCGCCTCGATCGGCTTCCCGACCAGCGCCGGGGCGTCCTTGGCGAGGGCGGCGTTCAGGTTGTTCGTGTACCCCTGGTGGTGTTTCGTGTGGTGAATCGTCATCGTCTCGGCGTCGATGCTCGGTTCCAGGGCGTCGTAGGCGTAGGGCAACTTGGGAAGGGTGAAGCCGGCCGCCCTCGGCTCGTCGGCGGCGCGGGCGGTGGCGAACAAGGCGGGGACGGCGAGGGCGGCCCCGGCGGTGCGGAGGAGGGCACGGCGACTGAGCATGGGAAGGGCACTCCGAAAGGGGACGGGATCGGAAAAGACGCCAGGACAGTTATAGTCGCGTTGCCTGCCGCTGTGAGGGGCGGGGACCGAGGTGGGCGGGAGCCGTCACGTCCGGCGCGACGGCGTTACTGGTTGGGCAGCCACACCGCGAACACGGTTCGCCCGTCGCGGCGGGTCCAGGTGATGGTTCCGCCGTGCGCCTCCGCCGCCTGTTTCGCCACCGCCAGCCCGAGCCCGATGCCCTGCTCCTTCCCGGTGACGAACGGCTCGAACAGGCGGTCGGCCACGTCCGCCGACGGGCCGGGGCCGGTGTCGATCACTTCGATTCGAAACGCCTCGCCCTCCCCAATTCGGACTTCCACGCACCCACCCGGACCCGCCGCTTCCACCGCGTTGCCGATCAAGTTGCCGAACAGGTGGCCGAGTTGCGTCGCGTCGCCGGTGAAGGGCATTCCGTCGGCGGGACGGTTCCACGTCAGTTCGCAGTTCGTGTGCCGACACTGCGGGCGGTGCAGCGACACCTCTTGATCCAGCAGCTCGACTAAATCGCACTCCTGCTTCGCGCCGTCGGGCGGCTTGCCGAGCGTGAGGAACTGACTCAGGTTCCGCTCGATCCGGGCGAGTTGCCGGAGGGCCACGTCGAGCGGCTCGCGGTCGGCCGGCGGCACGTCGGTGGCGTGCAGTTGAATCGCCAACTTCGCGCCGGCGGCGGCGTTCCGCAACTGGTGCGCGAGGCCGCCGGAGAACTGCCCCAGCACCCGCAGCCGCTCCGTCTGCCGCAGCGCGTCTTGCAACTCGGCCAGCCGGCGGAGCATGTCGTTCACCGACCGCGTGAGGTCGCGGAGTTCGTCGTTCGGCGACGTCAGCGGCAGCGGGGCGAAGTCGCCGGCGGCGATCAGCCGGGTGCGGTGTTCCAGGTGCCGGATGCGGGACACCAGCCGCGACCCGATGGCGAACAGCAGCAGCGCCGACACGCCCACGGCCACGCCGAGCCAGACCGCCGGCCGCACGGCGTCCCCCACGGCCGACTCGCGGAGCGACTCGGGGTAGCAAAGGAACAGCACCCCGCCGGCGTTGCGGTGCGGCGGCGGCAGCGTCAGTTTCGATACACGATAGGGTTCGCCAGCGATTCGGATCGGCGGCGCGAGCAGGCCGGCGTCTGGCGGCGGGGCGTCCGCGGGGAGCGGGTCGAACGGGTCGGGAAAGGTGGAGATCGGCTCGTCGCCGCGCGGGGCGAAGACGAACTCGACACCGGACAGCCCCTTCATTTGCCGCAGGACGGGGAGCGTGAGCGGGAACGTGGGCGGCGTCTCGACCGTCTCGGCGACGGCACGGAGTTGGGCCGCGATGCGGCCCTCGGCGTGCCGGGCGGCGACGGCGGCGGCCCACGCGGTCGCGGCGATGTCGCCGGCCACGAGGACCGCCAACGGCACCAGCAGTCGGTAGCGAAGGCTCAGGCGCACGGCCTACCGCTTCTCGCCATACGCGGCGTACTTGTACTTCGACGGCTGCGCCTTCACCGGCAGCGACACGCGGACCCCCTCGTCTTCGGCGCGGGGCGGGGCACTCGGCCGCTCGGTATCCGGCACGGCCATCGGCATCGGCACCGCCTTGGGGTCGCCGTCATATTGGAAGGAGTCGGCCGGCGGGATCGGCTTCGTCTCCTCTTGCGCTCGCGGGATGAGCGACAACCCCGGCAACACTTGCGGGGTGACGGTCATCCGCAACGGCAGCACGAAGGCGTCCGCCCCACTGATCGGGCAGAACCCGCCGTAGTAATAGCTCGGCGTCGAGTAGTACACCGGGGCCGAGTAATACACCGGCGGCGCGTAGTACGTCGAGTAACCGATGAACGACGGCCGGTAGTAGCCGTAGTTGTACGCATAGGCCGGCCGGTAGTAGCCGTACCCGAACCCGC